>JAJLJT010000254.1:0-1982 GCA_033844555.1 Alphaproteobacteria bacterium
CCTCGTCCCGCCGGTGCGCAGCCGCATCGCCATCTTCAAGGGCAAGGTGACGGGCCTGCGCGGGCATCTCGGCGCCTTCACGGCGGACGTGCGCAACCTCGCGCCCATGCGCGTCTCCAGCCGGGAGGCGCTCGCGTTCGACGAGGGGCCGGGGCAGACGGCCCTCGACTTCGACGTCGTGCTCGACATGACAGGAGGTGCGCCGCTGGTGAGCGGGCACGAGCGGCGCGACGGCTACCTGCGCGCCGACCCCCGCGATCCGGGCGCGGTGGCGCGCGCGCTGTTCGACGCAAGCGCGCTGACCGGCAGTTTCGAGAAGCCACTTTATGTCCGCTACCAGGGCGATCTCTGCGCCCATTCGCGCAGCGGCAAGACGGGCTGCACGCGCTGCCTCGATGTCTGCCCGGCCGCCGCCATCTCGCCCGCGGGCGACACGGTGGCGATCGACCCGGCGATCTGCGGCGGCTGCGGGGCCTGCAACTCGGTCTGCCCGACGGGGGCCGCGACCTATGCCGTGCCGCGCCCGTCCGACCTCATAGACCAGGTGAGGATCCTGCTCGAAACCTATGCGAAGGCGGGGGGAAGGACGCCGCACCTCCTGTTCCACGACGGCCGCCACGGGGCGGAGATGGTAGCGATGATCGCGCGCTTCGGGCGCGGGCTGCCGGCCCATGTCCTGCCCGTGGAGGTGAACGAGGTCACCCAGATCGGTCTCGACGTGCTCGCGTCCGCCCTCTCCTATGGCGCGGCGGGGATCACGCTGCTGCCGGACCCGAAACACGCGGACGAAACGGCGGGACTTTCACTGCAGGCAGAGATCGCGGAGGCGGTGCGGGGCGCGATGGGCCTCGAGGCGCCCGTGCGCATGCTGATCGAGACAGATCCGGAGGCAGTGGAGGCCGCGCTGTGGTCAGCCACGGGCAAAGGCGTCGCGACGCCAGCGAAGCATTTGCCGCGCGGCGACCGGCCGGGTCTGCAGCGCCTCGCCCTGCGCCATCTGCGCACCCACGCGCCGGAGACGCCGGACATGGTGGCCCTGCCCGAGGGCGCGCCCTTCGGCACGATCGAGGTGGACGTGGAGGGCTGCACGCTCTGCCTCTCCTGCGTCGGCGCGTGCCCGACCGCCGCGATCGCGGACAATCCGGACCGCCCGCAACTGCGCTTCACGGAGGAGCTGTGCATCCAGTGCGGCCTCTGCCAGGCGACGTGTCCGGAGAAGGTGATCTCGCTCACGCCGCGTCTCTCCTTCCTGGAGGAGGCCGCCGAGCCGCGCATCCTCAAGGAGGAGGAGCCCTTCGCCTGCGTCCGCTGCGGCAAGGACTTCGGCGTTAAATCCTCCGTGGAGCGCATCGTCTCTATGCTTGCGGGCAAGCACCCGATGTTCCAGGACGAGGCGCGCATCCGCATCATGCAGATGTGCGACGACTGCCGGGTGATCGCGCAGATGGAAACGGCCGTCGATCCCTACGCGGCAGGCCCGCGCCCGCGCGTGCGCACGACCGAGGACGATCTGCGCGAACGCGACGAGGCGGCGAAGAAGGGCGGCGGCGAGACCTGACGGCTCAGGCCGCCGCCTGCACGCTGCCCGCCACGCGGGCCAGCGCCACGGTGCGCATGTGCGGCATCACCTGAAGCTTCGCGGCGATCACGTCGGCGGTGTGGGCGTCGCGCGTGTCCACCCAGACCTCGAGCCCCAGGGCGCAATCGCCCGGGCCGTCGAGCGCCACGGGGCGCGTGCCGAGGCGCACGGGCACCATGTCACGCTTGGAAAATTCCCCCAGCACGCGCTCCAGAGAGCCCGGAACGGCATCGAAGGAAAGCTCGAAACAATAAAGGGTTGAAGTGGAAACTTCAGTCGCGGTGTGCGCGGTCATGACGGTCTGCTCCCGGCAGTGTGTTGGCGAAACGGGTTGCTTCCCGGCTCCCAGAGGAAGCCGGGCCCGTAATTCGCCGCGCCGGGGTCCAGAACGTCGTCATGGAAG
>JAJLJT010000255.1:0-28389 GCA_033844555.1 Alphaproteobacteria bacterium
GTCGCCCGGAGCGGCCGCCTGCACGAAAGGAAACGCGGCGGAGGGGAGGGCCCGTCCGCCGCGTTGTCATGCCATGCTGTCGGTCGAGCGCCCGCTCGGGGCGCGCGCGTGCAAGCCTTAGTCGTCGACCGTCGCGTTGCCCGAGGCAGCCGAGCGGTCGGCACGCCCGTCGATCGTGCTGAACAGCGTACCCAGCGCGCCAGCCCGGTTGGCCAGCGCCTCGTCGGAAGTGTCGCCCGCCAGCACCTGCTCGCACCGCGGCTCGCAGGCGTAATGCGTGCGTGCCGCCGGTCCGCGCTGCAGGCGGACATATTCCTGCGAGGAGGTCACGAGGACCAGGTAGTCGCCGATCAGGCCGCCCTGCTGATCGTAGACCAGAAGGTTGGTGCGGCCCGGCGAGCGGCCGTGCAGGAACAGGTAGCTGTCGTCGCGCACCGACACGTCGGCCACCGTCGGATTGCCGATGACGATGCTGCCAACCGGACGATCCGTCGGGAACTGGCGGGCATAGTCGGTCTGCAGGCGCAGAACGTTCGGGCCGTCCGCGCGCACACCGGCGCCGGTACCCGCACCGCCGCCCGTTTCGGCGCCGGGTGAGCCCGCATGGGCCGGGCCGGTCGCGGCCAGGGCCAGCGTGCCGGCGGCAAGCATTGCGCGCACCGTGGCGGTGCGGGCGGCGCCGGCGAATTTTTTCGCGGTTTCCGTCATGGCCGGGTCCTCGATCTCCTCAATCTCGTGACGCACTCGGGTGCCGGATATCCGGACCGAAGCCGCACTATGGCGGGCGGGTGCTTTACAGCGCCTTAACGATGGGCGTGCCAGCCTGCGTGCGGTGTCATTGTTTCCACCCCTCTTGTCTGCGAGGCATGACCATGTCTGCTCTGCGTGACGTCCGGGCCCTTGAAAGCGTGTCCGACCCAGAACTTGAAACGCTGGAGCATTATTGCTCCTGGCGCAAGTATGCCGAAGACGAGGTGATCCTTACGGCCGGTCACAACGACCGCAGCGATGTGTTCTTCCTTGTGGAGGGGCGTGCGCGGATGGCGGTGCATGGCGGCGACGCCGGCGGGATCACCTTCGTCGACCTCGGTCCCGGCGACATGTTCGGCGAGCTGGCCGCCCTCGACGAGAACGCCCGCCCGATAACAGTGGTCGCTTTGTCGGATTGCCGCGTCGCCGCGCTGCCGCACGACCGCTTCCGCGGGTGCCTGTTCGAGCACCGCTACGTTGCGCTCTACCTGCTCAGCCATCTCGCCACGGTGATCCGCTTGCTTTCGGCGCCGGCGGAGACCGAGGGCAATCGCAGCGGGCCGCGCAAGATCTACGCGGAACTTCTGCGGCGATGCTCTCCCGATCCGGAGCATGAGGGGCAGTGGCTCGTCGCGCCGGTTCCCCGCTCGGGCGATCTCGCCCAGGCGTGCGGTGCGGACGCGTCGGCGGAGGACGCGGCGATCACGCGCCTCGCATCGCAGGGGGTGATACGCGATTGCGGACATGCCCTGCAAGTGCTCGACCGAGGGCGCCTGGAAGCCCTTGTAGAGCATTGAGAAATAAAGCGAAATTCCGCCGATAAATTTTTCTTTCCGGCTTAACCAGTAGGTAACCCCGCGCTCCTACTATCGTACACGTTCCTGGCCGGCACAGCGGAGGATGGTCAGGCAGCGGTTGAAGGTTAGCAGCGAAGGAGAGAGAAATGCTGAGCCTCAAGAAGTTCCTGAAGGACGAATCTGGTGCGACGGCCATCGAGTACGGCCTGATTGCGGCTGGCATCGGCGTGGCGATCATTGCCGCGGTGCAGACGCTCGGCACCGACCTGTCGAACATGTTCGGTTCGGTCAGCACGGCCGTTTCGGGCTGAGCTGAACGCGACCGCCGCGGTCTTCGGGCCGCGTCGAGACAAAGCCCCGGCTGCGGTTGTCCGCTGCCGGGGTTTTTCCTTTCTGGCGGCATGTCTCGCGGGGCCGGGTTCATGTCCCGTTAACCCTGTGCGACGCACACTTGCGCCATTGTCGTCTGCCGTCGGGGGCCGTTTCCGTGGATCTCGTCTTTCTTCTCTTCAGTGTCTTTCCCCTGGTGATGATCGCCGCGGGCATCAGCGACCTTGCAAGCTTCCGCATCCCGAACCTGATGTCGGTTCTGCTTGCGCTCGCCTTCCTGCCCTTCGCCTTCGCCGCAGGGATGGGCTGGGCGGACATCGGAATCGCCTATGCGCTCGGCGCGGGCGTCCTTGTCGTCGGCTTCGGCTTGTTCAGCTTCGGCATCGTCGGGGGGGGCGACGCCAAGCTGCTGGCGGCCAGCGCGATCTGGATCGGCGCCTCCGATTTCCTGCTGTACCTGGTCGCGGTGACGCTCGCCGGTGGCGCGCTCTGCCTCGTGCTGCTTCTCGCGCGCAGGACGCCGTTTCCCGCCTCGTGGCTGAAGTCGGGCTGGATCAGCCGCCTGCTGCGTCCCGACGACGGCGCGCGCGACGTTCCCTACGCGGTCGCGATGGCGGGCGGGTTGCTCTGGGTATTGCCGCAGCTCGAGGTCATGCGGGTTGCCGCCGGCTAGCCACGTATCGCCCTCTGTCGTTTCTTTACCTTACTGGCGCGCGTCCCGCCGGGCGCGCGCTTCTTGCTTTTCAACGGCCTCAAGTCTTCGCAAGGCAAATGAATACGCTCTTTTCTGATTTGTTAACTCTGGAGCGTTAGCCTCACCGGACATGTCGCCCAGAACGATTGGATGAGGGGGCCATCGCCGTGAGTGCAGCGCGAATCCTAATTATGGTCCTAGCCGTGGTCGCCGCAGGCGCTGCGGCTTTCATGGTCCGCAATATCGTCTCCAGCCGCGAAGGCGAGGCCGTTCAGGTCGTCGCCGCCCCGCCGCCGGTCATCGAAACCTCCGAGGTGCTCGTCGCGCGCGATGTTCTGCGCATCGGCGAGAAGATCCAGCCCGGCGCCTTCACGTGGCAGGAGTGGCCCCGTGAGTTCGTCACCGGCGACTACATCACCCGCCAGGACAACCCGGACGTCCTCGAAACCCTGAACGGGGCCATCGTGCGTTCGGAGTTCATCGCCGGCGAGCCGGTGATGCTGAAGAAGGTTGCCCAGCTCGGCGACGCAAGCGTGATGTCGCTGCTCGTGCGCAAGGGCATGCGGGCCGTCTCGATCCGTATCTCGCCGGAGACCGGCGCGGGCGGCTTCATCCTGCCGGGTGACCGGGTGGACGTCATGGTCACCCGCCGCCAGGCGGACGAGGTCGACGGCGGCGCGGCTCCGCGGCGCGGCGAAGGCGACGGCGACGGGATCGTTCCGATCGGCCAGGGCTTCTCGTCGGAGACGATCCTCGCCAATGTCCGCGTGCTCGCCATCGACCAGTCGGTGACCGAGCAGGACGGCCAGCCGACCGTCGTCGGCCGCACCGCGACGCTGGAGCTGACGCCCAAGCAGGCGGAACTCGTCGCGCTCGCGGAAAAGGTCGGCGAGATCGCGCTCTCGCTGCGGCCCTTCGTCGACAATGTCGGCGAGAACGGCACGCCGATCGAAGACGCCATGCCCGTCGCGGTCGGCCGCCTCGGCCAGCCGGGCGAGGCCCGGGTCCAGACCGGCATCCTCAAGATCGTTCGCAGCGGCAGCGTTGCTGTCACGAAAACAGAGCAGGCCCAGCAATGAAGACGGTGAAGATGTCTCTCGCGCGCGCTCCGTTCGCGGCGTGCGCCCTGGCCGCCGGTATCCTCGGGACGGGGATGGTGACGGCGATCGCATCCGCCCAGGCGGCGGCCCCGGCAAAGGCGCCGTTCAACGTCAGCATCCAGCAGGGCGACACGGCGACCACGCGGCGGATCACGCTGCCGCTCAACAAGGCGGCCATCGTCAACCTGCCGGTCGACGCCCGCGACGTGCTCGTTGCCAATCCGGCCAAGGTCGACGCCGTGGTGCGCACCTCGCGCCAGGTCTACCTGATGGGCGTCGAGGTCGGTTCGACCAACGCCTTCTTCTTCGATGCGGCGGGCAACCAGATTCTCAACCTCGAGATCGAGGTGGAGCGCGATCTGACCGCGCTCGAGGAGATGCTGCGGCGGCAGTTCCCGACCGCGCGCATCAAGGTCGAGGCGCTGAACGACAACCTCATCATCACGGGAACGGCGCCGAGCGCGGCCATCTCCCGCAACATCCGCGACATCGCCGCCCGCTTCATGGGTGACGAGAACCGGATTCTCAACGCCATGACGATCCTCGGCCAGGAGCAGGTGATGCTCAAGGTCAAGGTCGCCGAGATGAGCCGCTCCATCGGAAAGGCGCTGGGCATCGACTGGGAGTCGGCGTTCCAGATCGGCTCCTTCTCCGGCGCGATCGACCTGCTGAACGGCTTCACCTCGACCACGAGCAACGGCCAGATCGTCGGCGGTTACAACCGCGGCGACCTCTCGATCGACTCCGTGATCCGCGCGCTCGAGACGCAAGGCCTCGTGCGGACGCTGGCCGAGCCGACGCTCGTCGCCGTGTCCGGCGAATCCGCGCGCTTCCTCGCGGGCGGCGAGTTTCCGATCCCGGTATCGCGCGACGACGAAGGCATCACCATCGAGTTCCGCGAGTTCGGTGTCGCGCTCGCCTTCACGCCGGTCGTGCTCAGCGAAGGCCGGATCAGCCTGAAGCTCTCCGCCGAGGTGTCCGACATCACGCCCGACGGCGCGATCATCACCAACGCCATCGCCATTCCGGGTCTGAGCGTGCGCCGCACCGAGACGACGATCGAGCTTCCATCGGGCGGCAGCTTCGCGATCGCCGGCCTGCTGAGCCAGGACACCCGGCATGGCATGCAGTCGCTTCCGGGCGTGCAGGACGTGCCGATCCTCGGCGCGCTGATGCGGTCGAACGATTTCGCCGCCAGCGAGAGCGAGCTCGTCATCCTGGCGACGCCCTACCTGGTCGAGCCGACGCACGAAAGCGAGATCGCGCTGCCGACCGACGGCTTCGCGCCGGCCAGCAACTACGACGCCTTCCTGATGGGACGCCTGCACGCGGTCTACGGCTCCGAGGGCACAGCGCCCCCGGCTGCCCACGTCAAGGGTCCTGTCGGCTTCATCACGGAGTAAGACGATGCAGCGCACCACCAACTTCCGTTGCGTGCTTCTCGGTCTTGCCGGCCTCGCCGCGCTCGGCGCGGCGGGTTGTGCCGGGCCGAACGGGGCCGAGCAGGCGGTGACGCCGCAGGCGCGTCATCCGATCACGGTCACGCGGGTCGACAATGCGCTCGACATCGCCGTGGAAACCGGTCCGTTCAGCCTGACGCCGGCGGAGGAAAACCGGCTCAAGGCCTTCGGCCAGAACTATCTGGTCAGCGGTCACGGTCCCCTGAAGATCGCGACCCCCCGCGGCTCGGCCAATGCGGGCGCCGCACGCGCGGCCACCAGCAGGATCGTCCGGCTCATGGACGAATCCGGTGTCTCGCAGGACGCGATCGAGATCGTCTCCTACGAGGCGCAGAAGGGAGCCGCGGACGCGCCCGTACGCTTGAGCTTCGAGCGCTATGTGGCCGAGGGCAGCCCGTGCCGGGGGCAATGGTCGACGAACACGGCGTCCAATCCGCGCAACGAGATGACGCCCGGGTTCGGTTGTGCCTCGCAGCACAATCTCGCGGCCATGATCTCCGATCCGGCCGACCTCGTGCGTCCGCGCGTCGTCACCGATGCCGATGCGCAGCGCCGGGACTTCATGTTCGACCTCTACCGCCAGGGGCAGTCGCCGGGCGCCGAGCGCAGCGCGGCCGAAACCGCCACCACGACAGATTGAGGACGCGAAGCCATGAGCACGGCAGTCATCCCGACCACGAAATACGACGAACAGCCCGAGGATGTGCTCGAGCATGAGTCCTCGTTCCTCGACCAGCCTCTGCCGCGGATCACGATCCAGGCCTTCTGCATCACGCCCGGCCTCGCCAGCGCGGTGAAGGACGCCGCGCTCGACCGCCGGCTGGTCAAGACGCATGTCTCGGTGCACATGGGGGGCATCCAGGCGGCCATCTCGCATTTCTCCGAGATGCCCACGCCCAATCTCGTGGTGCTCGAGGCCGACGACGTCGGGCCCCTCCTGTTCCGGCAGCTCGAAGAACTGGCGCAGGTCTGCGATCCGGGCACCAAGGTGATCATCGCCGGCACCGTGAACGACGTGATGCTCTACCGCGAGCTGATCCGCCAGGGCGTCAGCGAGTATGTCGTCACGCCGACGTCGCCGATCCAGCTCATCGAGGCGTTCGCCACCCTGTACTACGACCCCTCCGCGGTGCCGCTGGGGCGCACGTTCGCCTTCGTCGGCGCCAAGGGCGGGGTCGGGTCGTCCACGCTGGCCCACAATGTCGCCTGGTACATGGCCGAGACCATGCACGAGGACACGGTGGTCATGGACATGGACATCGAGTTCGGCACGCTCGGCCTCGATTTCAACCGGGACCCGACCCAGACGGTTCTCGATGCGCTGACCGCACCGGACCGGGTGGACGACGTCCTGCTCGAGCGCCTGCTCGTGAAGACAGGCGAGAAGCTGCGTCTGTTCACCGCCCCGGCCACGCTGGACCAGGACTACGACATTCCGGAAGGCGCCTATGAGCACGTGCTCGAGGTGGTTCGCCAGAATGCGCCGTCGGTCATCATCGACATGCCGCATGTCTGGACCGGCTGGTCGAAGCGCTTCCTGCTCGGCGCCGACGAGATTCTGATCACCGCGACGCCGGACCTTGCATCGCTGCGCAACGCCAAGAGCCTGTTCGACGTGATGGTGCAGGCGCGGCCCAACGATCCCGCCCCGCGCGTGATCATCAACCAGACCGGCATCCTGAAGCGGCCGGAGATTCCGGTGAAGGAGTTCGCCGAGGCGCTTTCCGTCGATCCGGAGTTCGTCATTCCGTTCGACGGCCAGCTGTTCGGCGAGGCGTCCAACAACGGCCTGATGCTGCCGCAGATCAACGCCCAGGCCAAGACCGTCGAGGTGATCGAGGAGATCGCCCGCGCGCTTATCGGGCGCGAGCGCCTCGGCCGGCCGCAGAAGAAGAAATCGCCGTTCGATTTCCTCAAGGGCTTCTCGCTCGGCAAGGGCGGGAAGACGGGGAAGGCCGGCAAGGCGAAGAGCAAGACCAGGGCCGCCAAGACCAAGGCGGGCAAGGAGGACTGACGCGTGTTTGGCAAGCGACCGCAGGGCGCGCAAGGCGGATCGGGCTTCGGGGGAAAAAAGACGGCGTTGCCGCCGCCTCCCGCGGCGCCGAAAGCCGCTGCGGCAAAGCCCAAACCCACCACCGAACCGGCCAAGCCGGCCGCGGCGGGCGCCTCTGTACCGGCGGCGAAGCCTGCCGCGGCGTCCGCGCCGGCACCTGCGCAGGCGAACAAGCGCGAGGAGCGGTCTACCGAGTACTATCAGGTCAAGACGTCGATCTTCAACGCGCTGATCGATACGATCGACCTGTCGCAGCTTGCCCAGCTCGACGCCAACAGCGCGCGCGACGAGATCGGCGACATCGTCAACGAGATCATCTCCATCAAGAACATCATGATGTCGGTGTCAGAGCAGGAACGCCTGCTCGACGACATCTGCAACGACGTTCTGGGCTATGGTCCGCTGGAGCCGCTTCTGGCGCGCGACGACATCGCCGACATCATGGTGAACGGCGCGGACAAGTGCTACATCGAGGTCGGCGGCAAGATCGAGCTGACGCCGATCCGCTTCCGCGACAATGCCCAGCTCATGAACATCTGCCAGCGGATCGTCAGCCAGGTCGGCCGCCGCGTCGACGAAAGCTCCCCGATCTGCGACGCGCGCCTGCTCGACGGCTCGCGCGTGAACGTCATCGCCCCGCCGCTGGCGATCGACGGGCCTACGCTCACCATTCGTAAGTTCAAGAAAGACAAGCTGACCATGGCCGATCTGGTCAGCTTCAATTCGATCACGCCGGAGGGCGCCAAGGTCCTCGAGATCGCGTCCAACGTCCGGTGCAACATCCTGATCTCCGGCGGTACGGGTTCGGGCAAGACGACGCTGCTCAACTGTCTGACCGCCTTCATCGACACCGGCGAACGCGTCATCACCTGCGAGGACTCCGCCGAACTTCAGCTGCAGCAGCCGCACGTGGTGCGCCTGGAAACCCGCCCGCCCAATCTCGAGGGCAAGGGCGAGATCACCATGCGCGACCTCGTGAAGAACTGTCTGCGTATGCGTCCTGAACGCATCATCGTCGGCGAGGTTCGCGGCCCGGAATCCTTCGACCTCCTGCAGGCGATGAACACGGGCCACGACGGCTCCATGGGCACGCTGCACGCCAACACCCCGCGCGAGGCGATCAGCCGTCTGGAATCGATGATCACCATGGGTGGCTTCTCGCTGCCGGCCAAGACGATCCGCGAGATGATCGTCTCGGCGCTCAACATCATCGTCCAGGCACAGCGTCTGCGCGACGGCTCGCGCCGGATCACGCATGTGACCGAGGTGCTGGGCATGGAAGGCGATACGGTCATCACCCAGGATCTGCTCAACTACCGGATCGAGGGCGAGGACGAGAATGGCCGCATCATCGGCCGCCACGTCGCGACCGGTATCGCCCGTCCCGCCTTCTGGGAACGCGCGAAATACTACGGCCGCGAGGCCGAGCTTGCCGCCGCGCTCGAAGTGCTGAGCGAAGACTGACCAGGGACGGGGGACGGGCATGGGTACCGACGTTCAGATCATTCTCGTCGCCGCGCTCGTGGGGGCCGCGATCTTCGCGGCCGCCTACGCTCTGTTCGGCAGCTCGATCAAGCAGAAGGAAGGCGCCCAGAAGCGGATGCAGGCCGTTGCCCGGACCGGCGCCCGCGAGGCGGCGGAGGACAACCGCCGCGGCGATCCGGAGGCGAAGCGCAGGAAGGCCGTTCAACAGCAGCTCAAGGAGCTGGAGAAACAGCAGAAGGCCAAGCGCAAGAGCGTCTCGATGCGGATGAAGATCGAGCGCGCGGGCCTGTCCATCTCTCCGCTGATGCTGCATGTGCTCGGGGGTCTCTTCGGCTTGGCGGTCGCCGGTTTCCTGATCTTCGCGGAATACCCGCCGATCGTCGGTCTGTGCGGCGGTCTCGCGCTCGGTCTGGGGTTCCCGCGCTGGCTCCTGTCGTTCCTGGCGAAGCGGCGCATCAAGAAATTCTCGACCGAGTTCGTGAACGCCATCGACATCATCGTGCGCGGCATCCGCTCGGGCCTGCCGGTCAACGAATGCCTCGGGATCATCGCGCGCGAATGCCGCGCGCCGGTATCCGACGAGTTCCAGACCATCGTCGCCGGGCAGAAGGTGGGTGTGACCGTCGAGCAGTCGCTGGAGCGGATGCTCGAACGCATTCCCACGTCGGAACTCAACTTCTTCGCCATCGTTCTCGCGATCCAGCAGAAGACGGGCGGCAACCTCGCCGAGGCGCTGTCGAACCTGTCGAACGTGCTGCGCGAGCGCAAGAAGATGAAGGGCAAGATCGGCGCGATGTCGTCCGAGGCGAAGTCGTCGGCCATGATCATCGGCTCCCTGCCCTTCATGGTCATGGCGCTGATCCATCTTGCGACGCCGGACTATCTCACGCCGCTCTTCACGGAGCGCATGGGCAACATGCTGCTCCTCGGCGGCGCCATGTGGATGTCCATGGGCGTCATCGTCATGCGGAAGATGATCAACTTCGATTTCTGAGGAGGCCCGGCGCATGGGCTGGATCGACACTCTGCTCAATCCGGAATTCGTCGTGACGGTGCTGACGGCCATCGCCGCCTTCGCCACGATCGTCTCCGTCGCACTGCCCTATTTCGAGCGCGACACCGCGCAGCAGCGGATCAAGGCCGTCGCGGCGCGGCGCGACGAACTGCGCGCGCGCCAGCGCGAGGAACTCAACCGGAAGAACGTCGGTCTCAGGGCCAAGGATCCGCGCGGCGTCATCAAGCGGATTGTCGAGGATCTGAACCTCCGCGAGCTTCTGGAGGGCAAGAATACCCGCATCAAGCTGACCCAGGCGGGTCTGCGCGGCCAGGGCCCGCTCTTCACCTTCCTGTTCTTCCAGCTCGTGATGCCGATCATCCTGTTCGTCGGCGGCCTCATCTACTTCTTCACGATCGACAAGAGCGACTACGACCCGATGATGCGCATCGGTTTCTCGGTGCTCTGCGCGGTCGTGGGCTATTACCTGCCGACGATCTGGCTGCAGAACATGATCCAGAAGCGGCAGGAGAAGATCCGCCGCGCCTTCCCCGACGCGCTGGACCTGCTGCTGATCTGCGTGGAATCGGGCATGTCGATCGAGGCCGCCTTCAACAAGGTCGCCGAGGAGATCACCGAAAGCTCGATCGAACTTGCCGAGGAAATGGGCCTGACCAATGCCGAACTCGCCTATCTCGGCGACCGGCGGCAGGCGCTGGAGAACCTGGCGATCCGTACCGGCCTCGACGGCGTGAAGGCGGTGACGACCGCGCTGACCCAGGCCGAACGCTACGGCACCCCGCTCGGACAGGCGCTGCGCGTCCTGGCGCAGGAGAACCGGGACGAACGCATGGCGCTTGCCGAGAAGAAGGCAGCCGCCCTGCCCGCGAAACTGACCGTGCCGATGATCGTGTTCTTCCTGCCGGTGCTGTTCGTGGTCATCCTCGGCCCGGCAATCCTGAAGGTGATGGCGCTCTAGGCCGGCCGCGCCCGCGTCCCGCCGCGCAACGCAACGAAAAGGGGAGAGGCCTGTGCCTCTCCCCTTTCTTGCGTCTTCGGGCCTGCCGTCTCTGCCGCCGGGCGGCGATCCTGACGACGGCGCTGCGTCAGCGGCGCAGCGCCTGCCAGCGGTCCGGTTCGGCCAGCATGTCGCGATAGACCTTGAGATTGTGAGCCACGACGGCGTCGGGCAGATCTTCCCGGGCGATCTGGCTCGCTTCCTCGAAGCGCCCGGTCATGCCGTACACCAGCGCCAGGTTCTGGCGCGTGCGCGTGCGGCCCCGCGGCTGCTGCAGCGCGCGCGTCAGAAGCTCCTCGGCCTTGCCCGCGTCTCCGGCCAGCGCGCGCGACAGGGCATAGTTGTTGAGCAGCGCGACATTGTCGGGCGCCCGCTCCAGCCCCTTCTCATAGGCCTCCGCCGCCTCCTCGTGGCGCTGCAGCTTGTCGAGCGCGACGCCCTTCTTGGAATAGAGCGACCAGTCGTCCGGCGAAATCCGCAGCGCCGCGTTCAGCGTTCCCAGCGCACCTTCGTAGGCACCGGCGGTCAGCTGGCAGCGGGCCAGTTCCTGGTGCAACTCGATGTCGGACGACGCGCGGGAGACGAGGGGCGTCAGCACCCGGATACCCTGTTCGGGTTGACCGGCCATGCGGGCGTTGCGGGCAAGCCCCAGCGCGCCCTCGGGGTCGCCGGGGTGGCGCTCGTAATAGGACGCCCAATAGGCCGCGGCCGTCTCGTAGTTCTTCTCGTCCTCGGCGAAGCGCGCCGTGTTCTTCAGGAAGGCGTCGACGTCCAGATCGTCCGGCATGGGGGGCAGGGGCGCCTGCGGGTTCTGCGCCGCGACCTCCTTGCCGCCGCCGTTCTTCGCCCAGCCGGGAAGCTGGTTGATCGGCGTGCGGCCACCCGGCGCGGGAGCGGCCGCGGTGCTCGTGCCCTGCGCCGCCGTGCCGGCGACATCGCTGCCGGGTCCCGAGGTGCCCGTCGTGTTGCATCCGCTGAGCAGGCCTGCGGCCATAAGCACCGCCAGTGCCGTGCCTGTCCGTGTACGAAGCGTGGATCGGCGTGCCATGCTGTTCGTCCTCCTGGTCGCCCGGCGAAGCGGGCCTTCCTTGCGTCCCGAGAGTGCGCCGACAGGGTCAACGCAAGGTTAACGCCGGGCCCGCCAGCGCCCTTCCGAAGCGGATTTTCCGGACGGCAGGGCTTTGCCGCCCGCGGAGAAGGTCATAACTATCAGCAGACCGCTGCAGAACAGGAGAGCAAGGCGTCATGCCCGACGTGTTCATCGCCCCGGACCCGGGAGGTGCGCTTCCCAGCGGCGTCCTGCCCGTGTGGATGGTTGCGAAGGCCGATTTCGATGCCTGGCGTGCGGAACAGCCCGCGAGCGTGCGCGACTGGCTGACGGCAACCGGGTTCGAGCCGTCGGCGGGCGCGCTGTCGCCCGTGCCCGACGCGACGGGCGCGCCGGCGGGCTATGTTCTCGGCCTCGGCGATGGGACGGATCCGCTGGTCGCGGGCGTTCTGCCGCCGGGCCTTCCGGAGCGTGCTGTGGTGCGCCTGGTGCCGGCGGCGCCGGGGGCGTCCGTCACGGCGCTCGACGCGCTCGGCGTCGCGCTGGGCGCCTATCGCTTCACGCGCTACAAGGCCGCGCCGCGCGCCATGGCGCGGGTTGTCGCGCCGGACGGCGTCGACATGGCCGAGGTGACCCGCACAGCTGCTGCGGTGACCCTCGTCCGCGATCTCGTCAACACGCCGACCGAGGACATGGGACCGGATGCGCTGGAGGCCGCCGCACGTCGCCTCGCAAGCGATCACGGCGCCTCGGCCCGGGTGATCGCCGGCGACGAGCTGCTTGCCCAGAACTATCCCATGATCCATGCCGTCGGCCGGGCCAGCGCCCGGGCGCCGCGCCTGATCGACCTGACCTGGGGGCGCGAGGGCGCGCCGAAGGTGACGCTTGTCGGCAAGGGGGTCTGTTTCGACACGGGCGGCCTGGACATCAAGCCATCCTCCGGCATGCGCCTCATGAAGAAGGACATGGGCGGCGCGGCGAACGCGCTGGGCCTCGCGGCCATGATCATGGGGGCCGGTCTCGACGTGCGCCTGCGCGTGCTGATCCCGGCGGTGGAGAATGCGATCGCCGGCAACGCCTTCCGGCCCGGCGACGTGCTCCAGACACGCAAGGGGCTGACCGTCGAGATCGGAAACACCGACGCGGAGGGACGCCTCATCCTGGGCGACGCCTTGGCCGAGGCGGACAGCGAGCAGCCCGATCTCCTCGTCGACCTCGCCACGCTGACGGGCGCGGCCCGCGTCGCCCTGGGGGCGGACCTGCCGCCCTTCTTCACCGGGGACGAGGCGCTGGCTGCCGAGCTCGCGGCGGCAGGGCAGGCGGTTTCCGACCCGCTCTGGCGGCTGCCGCTCTGGTCGCCCTATGCCGACATGCTGTCGAGCGATATCGCGGATCTTGCCAACGCCGGCGAGAGCGGTTTCGCCGGTGCGATCACGGCGGCGCTGTTCCTCAAGCGCTTCGTCACCGCGACGCCCGCCTGGGTGCATCTCGACATCTATGCCTGGAACCAGAAGGCCCGACCCGGGCGTCCGAAGGGAGGAGAGGCCATGGCCATCCGCGCGCTTTACCATCTCGTGAAGGCCCGCTATGGCGGATGAAGGCGAAATCCTGCGTGTATCCTCCGCTGTCGCGGACATGCGCGCCGAACCTCTGGCTGCTGCGAGCCTCGACACCCAGGCGCTGTTCGGGGAGGAGGTCGTTATCGTCGGACAGCTCGGCGCCTGGATCCGCGGACGGTCGTGTCTCGACGGCTACGAGGGCTGGATCCCGGCCGCCGACCTGCATACCCGGCGTGTGATTCCGACGCACCGTGTCGCCGCGCGCGCGGCGCTGCTCTTTCCCCGGCCCGACATAAAGGCGCCGCCGCTTGTCCGCCTGCCGCTGGGCGCGCGTGTCCGGGTGGTGGAGGCGGACATCCCGATGCATGGCACGGGCCGGCCGGGCGTCCGGCTGGAGACCGGCGGCTACGTCATTGCGGACCATCTGGCCTCCCTCGAGGAGGCGGAGAAGGACTGGGTGGCGTTGGCGGAGCGCTGTCTCGGCGCGCCCTATCTCTGGGGCGGGCGCTCGTCTGACGGGCTCGACTGTTCGGGCCTCGTGCAGCTCGCCGTTCAGGCGGCCGGGCGGGACTGCCCGCGCGACACCGGCCCCCAGTCGGCCTGGGCCGTGCCGTTCGATGCGGACGGCGGGCTGGCGCGGGGCGACCTCGTCTTCTGGACCGGCCATGTCGGCATCATGCTGGACGAAACGCGCCTCTTGCACGCCAATGCGCATCACATGGCGGTCGCCGTGGAGCCGCTCGCCGACGCGGTTGCCCGCATCGCGGCGGCGGGAGGGGGGGAGCCGACGCTCTACGGGCGGTTGCCTGCCTGAACGCGGCGGTCAGGTCGAGACGCTTTCCAGATTGCGTGCTTCCAGCTCGAACGCGGCCGCCATCAATGCCTTGGTGTAACCTGTTTGCGGCTCGTCGAACACGGCGTCCGCCGGGCCGCTCTCGACGACCTTGCCGTCCTTCATGACGATCACGTGGTCGGCCAGCGCGCGCACCACCTTCAGGTCGTGGCTGATGAAGACGTAGGCGAGATCGTGACGCCGTTGGAGGTCGCGCAGCAGGTCGACGATCTGCGCCTGCACGCTCATGTCGAGCGCGCTCGTCGGCTCGTCCAGCACGACGAGCTTCGGCTTCAGGATCATTGCGCGGGCGATGGCGATGCGCTGGCGCTGGCCGCCCGAGAACTCGTGCGGATAGCGGTCGGCCATGTGCGCCTCCAGCCCCACCTCGGTCAGCGCGTCGGCGATGCGCTGGCGCCGCTCCTCTCCCTTGAGCTTCGCATAGTGCACGTCGAGCCCCTCGGCCACGATGTCGCCCACTGTCATGCGCGGCGAGAGCGCGCCGTAAGGGTCCTGGAAGACGATCTGCATCTCGGCCCGCAGGCGCCGCAGGTCGGCAAGGCTGAACCCGTCGATGCGCTTGCCGAGATAGCTGATCGGCCCTTGCGAGGGCAAGAGCCGCAACAGCGCGAGGCCGAGCGTGGTCTTGCCCGAGCCGCTCTCGCCCACGACCCCCACCGTGCGGCCCGCGCGGACCGAGATGTCGATGCCGTCGACCGCCTTGATGTGTCCGACGGTCCGGCGCAGCAGCCCGCGCCGGATCGGGAACCAGACCTTCACGTCCTCGCCCGCGATCACGACGGGTGCATCGTCCGCACCGGCGTGCGGCATGCCCTTCGGTTCGGCGGCGAGCAGGTGGCGCGTGTAGGGATGCTCCGGCGCATCGAAGACCCGCGCCGTTTCGCCCTGCTCCACGATCCGGCCGCCCTGCATCACGTTCACGCGCTGCGCCATCTTCCGCACGATGCCGAGGTCGTGGGTGATGAGCAGGATGGCGAGGCCCTGTTCCGCCTGCAGCCGCTTGAGCAGCTCCAGGATCTGGGCCTGCACGGTGACGTCGAGGGCGGTCGTCGGTTCGTCGGCGATCAGCAGGTCCGGCTCGTTGGCGAGCGCCATGGCGATCATCACCCGCTGGCGCTGCCCGCCCGACAGCTGGTGCGGATAGGAGGCAAGCCGCGTTTCCGGATCCTTGATGCCCACCTGGTCCAGCAGTTCGAGGATGCGGGCGCGCGCCGCAGGGCCTTCCAGCCCCTTGTGGACGGCGAGGATCTCGCCGATCTGCTTCTCGATCGTGTGCAGCGGGTTGAGGCTCGTCATCGGCTCCTGGAAGACGATGGAGATCTCGTTGCCGCGCACCCGCCTCAGCGTCGCGTCGCCCGCGCCCAGCAATTGCTCGCCCTTGAAGACGATGGAGCCCGCAGGGTGGCGCGCCGATTTCGGCAGCAGCCCAAGCACCGAGAGCGCGGTCACCGACTTGCCGGACCCGCTCTCGCCGACCAGCGCGACCGTCTCTCCCGCCCGCACGTCGAAGCTGGCGCCCTCGACCGCCGTCACCTCCCCGTGCTCGCCGCGGAAGGCGACGCCCAGGTCCTCGACGCTCAGCAGGGCCGCGCTCATGCGTCGCCTCCCCCCGCGAAGGTCTTGCGCGGATCGAAGGCGTCGCGCACCGCCTCGCCGATGAAGATCAGCAGGGAGAGCATGACCGCGATCACCATGAAGGCCGTGATGCCGAGCCAGGGCGCCTGAAGGTTGTTCTTGCCCTGGTTCAGAAGCTCGCCCAGCGACGGCGACCCCGGCGGCAGGCCGAAGCCGAGGAAGTCGAGCGACGTCAGCGTGGTGATCCCCGAATTGAGGATGAAGGGCATGAAGGTCAGCGTCGCGACCATCGCGTTCGGCAGCAGGTGCTTGAACATGATGACGCCGTTCGACACGCCCAGCGCACGGGCCGCGCGGACGTACTCGAAATTGCGCGCGCGCAGGAATTCCGCCCGGACAACGCCGACGAGCGCGACCCAGCTCGTCAGCGACATGATGATCAGCAGCGTCCAGAAGCTCGGCACGATCACGGCGGCCAGGATGATCAGCAGGTAGAGATAGGGGATCGAGGTCCATATCTCGATGAAGCGCTGGAAGATCAGGTCGGTCCAGCCGCCGAAATATCCCTGCACCGCGCCCGCGGCGACGCCGATGACGGAGGAGACGAGCGTCAGCAGCAGCCCGAACAGCACCGACAGGCGGAAGCCGTAGATCATGCGCGCCATCACGTCGCGGCCCTGGTCGTCGGTGCCGAGCCAGTTGACCGCCGAGGGCGGGGAGGGCGCCGGGCCCTCCAGCTCGTAATTGATCGTGCGGTAGTCGAAGGCGATCAGCGGCCAGATCATCGTGCCGCCGGCCTCCTCGATCGCCTCCTTGACGAAGGGGTCGCGGTAGTCGGCCTCGGTCGGCAGGAAGCCGCCGAACGCCGTTTCCGGCACGAACTCGAACACCGGGTAGTAGGAGCGTCCCTCGTAGCTGACATAGAGCGGCTTGTCGTTGGCGATGAACTCCGCGAACAGCGACAGCACGAACAGCACGAGGAAGATCCAGAACGACCAGTACCCGCGCCGGTTCGCCTTGAAATTGGCGAGGCGGCGCCGGTTGATCGGGGAAAGGGCGAGGAGGGCCATGGGGCTCACACGTCCCGCTTCTCGAAGTCGATGCGCGGATCGACCAGCGTGTAGGTCAGATCGGTGATGAGGCCCATGACGAGGCCCATAAGCGAGAAGATGTAGAGCGTGGCGAACACCACCGGGTAATCCCGGTTGATCGCGGCCTCGAACGACAGGAGCCCAAGTCCGTCCAGCGAGAAGATCGTCTCGATCAGCAGCGAGCCCGTGAAGAAGATCGAGATGAAGGCCGACGGGAAGCCGGCGATCACGATCAGCATGGCATTGCGGAAGACATGGCCGTAGAGCACGCGGCGCTCGCTCAGGCCCTTGGCGCGCGCCGTCATCACGTATTGCTTGTTGATCTCGTCCAGGAAGGAGTTCTTGGTCAGCAGCGTCAGCGTCGCGAACGCGCCGATCGTCATCGCGATCACCGGCAGCGCGATGTGCCAGAAATAGTCGGCGATCCGCATCGGCCAGGACATCGCATCCCAATTGTCGGAGACGAGGCCGCGCGCGGGGAAGATCTGGAAGAACTCTCCCCCGGCGAAGAGGATGATCAGCAGGACCGCGAACAGGAAGCTCGGCACTGCGTAGCCGACGATGACCACGACGCTCGTCCACACGTCGAAAACGCTGCCGTCCTTCACCGCCTTGCGGATGCCGAGCGGGATCGAGATCAGGTAGGCGAGCAAGGTCGACCAGATGCCGAGCGAGACCGAGACCGGCAGCTTCTCCAGGATCAGGTCGATCACCGACACCGACCGGAAATAGCTCTCGCCGAAGTCGAATGTTGCATAGTTCGTCAACATCAGAAGGAAGCGTTCGTGCGCAGGCTTGTCGAAGCCGAACTGGCGTTCGAGTTCCTTGATGAACTCCGGGTCGAGGCCCTGCGCCCCGCGGTAGGTGCTGCTTGCCGCGTCCGCCCCGCCATTGCCGCCCCCGGCGGAGAAGTCCCCGCCGCCGGTGCCCGAGAAGCGCGCCGTCGCGCCCACGTCGCTGCCCGTGACCTGTGCGATCACCTGCTCGACCGGACCGCCGGGCGCGAACTGGATCACCGCGAAATTGATCAGCATGATGCCCAGCAGCGTCGGGATCATCAGGAGGAGACGGCGAATGATATAGGCGCCCATGGCGGTTCCGTTCCCCTCAGCGTCCGCGTGCGGCGTCGAGTGCCGCCTTCTTCGCCGGATCGACCCACCAGAGGTCGAGGATGCCGCGCCCGTACGCAGGCTTCGCTTCCGGCCGCCCGAACATGTCCCAATAGGCGATGCGGTGCGAGGCGGAATACCAGTGCGCGACCCAGTAGTGCCCGGCTCTCAAGACGCGGTCGAGCGCGCGCGCCGCGGTCACCAGGTCCGCCCGGCTCCCCGCTGCGATCATGCGTTCGGTCAGGGCATCCACGACGGGTGAGGAGATCCCCGCATAGTTCCGGCTGCCCTCGGTCGCCGCCGCGCCGGAGGTCCAGAAATTGCGCATCTCCGCACCCGGCGTCGGGCGCAGCACGAAGCGCGAGGTCACGATGTCGTAGTCGAAGGATTTCAGCCGCCGCTGGTATTGCGCGGGATCGACGATGCGCATCGATGCCT
Source organism: Alphaproteobacteria bacterium (assembly GCA_033844555.1). GTDB lineage: Bacteria > Pseudomonadota > Alphaproteobacteria > Futianiales > Futianiaceae > Futiania. Next base: position 18,355 of record JAJLJT010000255.1, read on the forward strand.
CGATGCCGAGGCGTTCCAGATTTTGCAGGAAGGGCGCGTTCACCCGTTCGAACGACGGCTCGAACATCAGGAACTCGAGCCGGAAAGGCCTGCCGTCCGGCATCGTGCGGCGGCCATCCTTCACGGCGAAGCCCGCCTCGCGCAGCAGCCGGTCCGCCTCGCGCAGATTGTCCCGGTCACGCCCGCTGCCGTCGCTCGTGGGCGGGAGGTAGGGCGCGTCCAGGATGTCCGGCGGCAACTGGCCGAGGAAGGGCTCCAGCAACGCCCGTTCCTCCGCACTCGCAGCCCCCTCGGCCTGCATGTCGGAGTTCTCGAAGAAGCTGTCGGTACGGCTGTAGGCCCCGTAGAACAGCGTCGCGTTGGTCCACTCGAAGTCGAAGGCGAAATCCAGCGCCTTGCGCACCCGCCAGTCGGCCAGATGCGGCCGCCGGGTGTTCAGGAACCAGCCTTGCGTGCCGGAGGGGCGGGCGTCGGGCAGCACCTCGCGCGCGACAAGCCCCGCCTCGACCGCCGGGAAGTCGTACTCCGTCGCCCAGGTCTTGGAGGTGAACTCCTCCCGCAGCGTGTAGGTCCCCGCCTTGAACGCCTCCATGCCCGCGACCCTGTCGCGGAAGTAGAGATAGCGGATGCGGTCGAAATTGTGCCGCCCGACGTTCACCGGCAGGTCGCGGCCCCAATAGTCCGGATCGCGCTCGTATGCGATGAAGCTGCCCGCCTTGAAGTCGCCAACGCGATAGGGGCCCGACCCGACGGGCGGCTCCAGCGTCGTCTCCTCGAATGGCCGGGTTGCGTAGTACGCCTCGGAGAGAACGGGCAGGGTCGCCACCGTGATCGGCAGGTCGCGCAGATTGTCGCCCTCGAACCGGTAGACGACCGTGTGGTCGTCGATGGCCTCTGCGGAGACGACATCGCGAAGCGAGAGCCGGAAATCAGGATGGCCCTTCTCCTTCAGCGTTTCGAAGCTGAAGACCGCGTCTTGCGCGCGCACCGGCGTCCCGTCGTGAAAGCGTGCCTCCGGGCGCAGGCGGAAGGTGACCGAGCGTCCGTCCGCGCTGACGTCCGCGGTCTCTGCCAGCAGGCCGTACACCGCATCGGGCTCGTCCTGGGCCCGCACCATCAGCGTGTCGAACAGCAGCGGCAGCCCCTGCGCCGGATCGCCCTTGAGAATCCAGTAGTTCAGGCTGTCGAAGGTCGTGACCGCTGCCGTGCCGATGGTCGATATCTCACCGCCCTTGGGCGCATCCGGGTTCACATAGTCGAAGTGCGTGAAGTCCGCCGGATACTTCAGCGCGTCGAAGGCGGAGAGCCCATGCCGCGGCTCGGCCGAAGCGCCCGTGGCGCTCAGCAGGGCCGCGGTGGCAAGGACGAGGAGGGACAGGCCAGGCGTGCGCACCGGCTCATTGCCTCCCTTCGGCGGCGCGGGACCACCAGACGGTGGGGTAGCCGGGCGTGTAGGGCGGCAGTGTCTCGGGGTGCGTGATCCGGTTCCAGTAGGCAAGCCGGAAAGCAGGCTGCTGGCGGCCGTCGATCTCTGTCCGGAAGTGCCAGTGCGGCACGACGTAGCGGCCCCATTGCAGAACGCGGTCGAGTGCGCGCGTGGCGGCGACCAGCTCCTCGCGGGTCTGGGCGAAGATCACCCTGTCGATCAGGGCGTCGATGACCGGGTGGCAGATACCGGCATAGTTCCGGCTGCCCTCGCGGTCGCGCGCCGCGCAGCTCCAGTAGTTGCGCTGCTCGTTGCCGGGCGACAGCGACTGGCCCCAGGTCATGACGATCATGTCGTAGTCGAACGTGTTCAGGCGCTGGATGTATTGCGCCGTGTCCACGATGCGGATCGTTGCCTTGATGCCCAGCCGCTCGAGGTTCTGAACATAGGGTGCGACCACCCGTTCGAAGTCCGGCGAGATCAGCAGGACCTCGATGTCGAGCGCCTCGCCTGCCGCATTGCGCAAGGCGCCCTCGCGGAAGGTCCAGCCGGCGGCGTTCAGAAGCTCGGTCGCCTTGCGCAGGTTTTCCCGCAGGCCGCGCCGCCCGCCGGTCTCCGGCGGATGGTACTCCGTCGTGAAGACCTCCTCGGGCAATTGTGCGCGGAACGGCTCCAGCAGGGCAAGCTCGTCGCCTTCCGGCACGCCCGTGGCCGCCAGTTCCGAGCCCTCGAAATAGCTGCGGGTGCGGGCGTACTGTCCGTAGAACAGCGTTTCGTTCGCGAAATGGAAGTCGAACGCCAGGTTGAACGCTTCGCGCACGCGCAGGTCGTCGAATGGCGCGCGGCGCAGGTTCATGACGAAGCCCTGCATCCCTTGCGGATTGCGGTCGGGGATGGTCTCGACGGTCACGTCGCCGGCCTGCACCGCGTCGAAATCGTATCCCGTGGCCCAGCGGCGCGCGCTGTTCTCCGAGCGGAAGTCATAGGAGCCGCCCTTGAACGCCTCGAACGCCACGTCCATGTCGCGGAAATAGTCGTAGCGGATGCGGTCGAAATTGTTGGCGCCGACGTTGACGTTCAGATCCTTCGCCCAATAGTCCGGCACCCGCTCGTAGGTGATGCTGCGGTTCGCGTCGACGGCGGCCACGCGATAAGGGCCGGAGCCGAGCGGAGGCTCCAGCGTCGTCTCTCCGAAGGCGCGGCCTTCCCACCAATGCTTCGGCAGAACCGGAAGCTGGCCCATGATCACCGGAAGCTCCCGGTTGCCCGCCGTGTCGAAGGTGAAGCGGACCCGGTGCGGCCCGAGCGCCTCCACGGCGGTCACGTTGGCATAGTAGAGACGGTAGAACGGCTGGCCCTCGTCGCGCAGCGTCTCGAAGGAGAAGACCACGTCCTCTGCCGTCACCGGCTCCCCGTCGTGGAAGCGTGCCTCGGGGCGCAACTCGAACTCGACCCAGGAGAAGTCGGCCGGGTGCGTGACGGTTCTGGCCACGAGCCCGTACTCGGCGTTCGGCTCATCGAGCGCATTGGCCATCAGCGTGTCGAAGACGAGCCCGAGGCCCGACGCAGAATTGCCCTTGGCGATGAACGGATTGAGCGAATCGAACCCGCCGATCGAGAACAGCGTGGTCGCCCCGCCTTTCGGTGCGTCGGGGTTCACATAGTCGAAATGGGCGAAGCCGGGCGGGTATTTCGTCTCGCCGGTCAGCGAAAGCCCGTGCGCGGTGATCGTGTCAGCCCGCGCAGGGCCGCCCGAGGGCGCCAGCGCCAGCGCCGCTCCCAGCGACAGGGCAAGCGCGATGCCCCCCGCGATGCGCCGCGTCCTGCGGTTCTTGCGCCCGTGGTGCCTGTCCATGCCGACCCTCTCCGGTGCCATCGCGGTTTCCCCGATACATCAGCGATATTGGACAGATCTGCACGGTATCAAGACAAAACTTGGGCCGCACCGGTTCCCCTGTGCGGCCCATGCATCTGGCTGCGGCCAGGCGCGTTTCTCGCGGCGGCGATCAGTTGCCCCCGAGTGTCTTCAGATAGGCGAGGATATTGTAGAGATCCTCGTCCTTCTTGACGCCGGCGAAGGCCATCTTGGTGCCCGGAACCGTGTCGCGCGGGTGGCGGAGATAGTCGGCGAGACGCTCCAGCGTCCACTCGCCGCCGAAGGCCTGCATCGCGTCGGAATACCTGAAGCCCTCGTGCGCGGCGACCTTGGCGCCCACGACGCCCCAGAGATTCGGGCCGACGCGGTTCTGGCCGCCTTCGTTGAAGGTGTGGCAGGCCGAGCAGACGCGCACCGACTTCTCGCCCGCGGCCGCGTCGGCCGAGGCGACCAGCGAGGCGATGTCCGCGGCGGGGGCGGCGTCCTGCGCCGGGGCCGCGTCCTGCGCGGCCGCCGTTTCCTGGGAGGCGCCTTCCGCCGGGGCGGCCTGCGCGGCTTCAGCTGGCGCTTCCGGCAGCGGCTGCGGCTCGTCCGCCAGGCTCCGCAGGTAAGCGATCATCTCGGCCCGGTCTTCCGGCTTCTTGATCCCGGCATAGGACATCTTGGTGCCCGGCGCCCAGCCGCGCGGGTTCTCCAGGAAGCCGTCCAGCGCCTCGTAGGTCCAGGTGCCTTCCTTCTCCTGCAGCGCGCTGGAGTAGGAGAAATTGTCGAGGTGGCCGATATTCGCGCCCACGATGCCCCAGAGGTTCGGGCCAACCCGATTCGCGCCGCCGTTGTCGAAGGTGTGGCAGGCCGCGCAGGCGCGAGCCGCACCCTCGCCGGCCGAGGCCATCGCCGCGATATCGCCCGTCGCCAGCAGCGCGATCACGGACACCTCCGGCGCCGCGTCTGCACCGGCGGCCGCTTCCCCGCCTTCGCTCTCGAGGCCGGCGACCTTGTAGGCCTGCTCCTCGAGTTCGTCCGGATGGAAGACGATCTCGGCGAGCGTCCCGAGGCCGAGGGTAACGAGGGCGGCAAACAGCACGCCGCCGGCGATCTTGTTGAATTCGAAGCTGTTCATCGGGTCGACCTGGCCTGACTTGTCCCGTTCCTGCGCCCCGCGCATCAGATGCAGCAGGAAGACGCCGGGCATGAAAGTCCGGGGAGAAACCCCGCCTTCCGGCCCCCGCCGTCCAGCCGTCCGCACAGCCATGGTACCCGGCATTTCGGTGCCGGACCCCACGACACTGATCCGCATCCCCGGCGAGAGCACCCCCCTGCCGGATTGCGCCGGACATTAGCCGCTTCCCGCGCGGGGTCGCAAGGCCTATAACGCCGCAGGTTCCCGATTGGCGGAACCGGTCCCCCTTGATACTGGACGCGAAGATGACCCCGCTGATTGTCATTCCGGCCCGTATGGCCGCGACCCGGCTCCCCGGAAAGCCCCTGGCCGACATCCACGGCATGCCGATGATCGTCCATGCCTGGCGGCGCGCGACGGCGGCGGGCGTCGGGCCGGTTGCGGTCGCAGCCGGCGACCGGGAAATCGTGGAGGCCGTGGAGGCGGCAGGCGGTACGGCCGTGCTGACCGACCCGGCGCTGCCCTCCGGCTCCGACCGGGTGTGGCAGGGCGTGGAGCGGCTGGATCCTTCGGGACGCCATGACGTGATCGTCAATCTCCAGGGCGACCTTCCCGACATCTCTCCGGCCTCGGTGGCGCGCGTCCTCGATCCCTTGCGCGACCCGGATGTGGACATTGCCACGGTCGTGGCCGAGATCGCCGACGATTCGGAGCGGGATAATCCGAACGTCGTGAAGGCCGCCGTCGCTCCGGGGCCGGACGGCATCGGCCGTGCGCTCTATTTCAGCCGCGCGCGCGTGCCTTCGGGCGACGGGCCGCACTGGCATCACGTCGGGATCTACGCCTTCCGGCGCGCGGCGCTGAAGCGCTTCGTGTCGCTGCCGCCTTCGGGCCTCGAGGTGCGGGAGCGGCTGGAGCAGCTTCGCGCCATGGAAGCGGGCATGCGCATCGATGCCGCCGTGTCCGACATGATTCCCGTGAGCGTCGACACGCCCGAGGACCTGGAGCGCGCCCGCGCCCGCCTCGCCGGCGCCTGACCCCTCGCCAAGGAAGGACCGCACGATGACCGCCGAACCGATCCCGTCGCCAAGCGGAGAGCAATTGCAGGCCCAGGGCGCCGCGCCGGAGCGCACCGTGGCCTTCCAGGGCGAGCCGGGCGCCTATTCGCATCTCGCCTGTCTCGAGGCGCTGCCCGACATGGTGCCGCTCGCCTGTCCGACGTTCGAGGAGTCCTTCGCCGCCGTGAAGGAGGGGCGCGCGGCCCGCGTGATGACCCCGATCGAGAACTCGGTCTACGGCCGCGTGGCGGACATCCACCATCTGCTGCCAGACTCCGGGCTGTTCATCGTGGCGGAGCATTTCCTGCGCGTGCGCCATCAGCTTCTCGCGCTCAAGGGTGCCTCCCTTGAAACGCTCACCCGCGTGATGAGCCATGCCCAGGCGCTGGGCCAGTGCCGGATGCATCTGCGCAGCCTTGGCCTGAAGGCGGTGACGGCGGCGGATACGGCGGGCTCGGCGCGCATCGTCGCCGAATCGGACGACCGGACGCTGGGCGCGCTGGCCTCGACGCTCGCGGCGGAGATCTACGGGCTGGAGATCCTGCGCTCCGACATGGAGGACGCGGGCCACAACACCACGCGGTTCCTCGTGCTGTCGGGGGAGCCGGACGATGCCGAACCGGAGGACGGGCCCTGCATCACCTCCTTCGTGTTCCGGGTGCGGAACGTGCCTGCGGCGCTCTACAAGACCATGGGCGGGTTCGCGACGAACGGCGTGAACATCACCAAGCTCGAGAGCTACCAGCTCGAAGGCTCCTTCGCGGCGAGCCAGTTCTACGCCGACATTGAGGGGCATCCCGAGGACGTGCCGGTGCGCCGCGCGCTTGAGGAGCTGGAATTCTTCACCAAGTACCTGAAGATTCTCGGCGTCTACAAGGCGCACCCCTACCGGCGCAACTGGGCGGCGCGGATCGGCGCCTGACGCCTTACCCGTCGAGCCAGGCGCGCATCAGCTGGTGTGCGATGGCGAGCGGGGGCGGCAGGCGGAACGGCGCCTCGCCCTTGAGGCCTGCCTCGATCTCCGCGCGGGAGAACCAGCGCGCCTCCGCCAGTTCGGCGGGGTCGACCGTGATCTCCCGGGTCTCGGCGGTCGCGTGCAGGCCGACCATGATCGACATGGGCCAGGGCCAGGGCTGCGAGAAGACGTAGCGCACGTCGCCGACGCGGATGCGCGCCTCCTCGAACACCTCGCGGGCGCACGCTTCCTCGAAGGTTTCGCCGGGCTCGACGAAGCCCGCAAGCGTCGAGAAGCGCCCGGGCTCCCACGCCGCCCCGCGGCCCAGCATGCATTCGTCGCCGTCCGTGACCAGCATGATGACCACCGGGTCGGTACGCGGGAAATGCTCGCCCGCGCAGACCTCGCACACCCGCTTGTAGCCGCCCTCGGCGCGGTGCGAGCGCGCCCCGCATTTCGCACAATGCCGGTGCGTCTCGTGCCAGGCGAGCAGCGCCTTGGCCTGCGCCAGCATGGCGGCGTCGGCAGGGGCCAGATCGGGCGCGATGGAGCGCAGGTCGATCGCCTTGCCCTGCGCCGCGATCAGCGGATCGTCCTCGATCCGCACATGATCGGGCATGCGCAGCGCGAAGCGGGGCGCGCCGTCCGGCATCAGGCCGAGGAACAGGCAGCGCGCTGCGTCCACGGGCGCGCCCAGCGGTTCGTCCAGCAGGGGCGGCGGCAGGAAGGCCGGGGCCGCACCCGACTCCGTCAGCCGGATCAGCGGCCTGTCGCCGACGAACGGCACGATGCCCGACGTGGGCGCGTCGAGCTGGGCCTTCAGCCAGGCCGGATCGGTGCGCCGCTCGCTCGCGCGGTCGAGCGGATTGCCCGCAAAGGTGTTCGGATTGCGCATGACCTGACGGGTCTCCAGGAAGCAGCCGGCGGCGGGCGGACAGACTGGCACGGCAGGCGGGCGCGTCAACCCGCCGCGCGCGCCGGGCGGGCATGACACGCGGCTTGCATCCGGCCCCCGGTCTGCTGCTATAAGGCGGGTGGGAGGTCGGCGCGGGCGGGTTCCTCGCCAACCCGGTCAGGTCCGGAAGGAAGCAGCCGTAACGAGTTCTACTCGGGTCGCGTCCGGCCTCCTGCTCGATCCCTTTCATGGCAACCGCGCGCGGGTGGCCCGAAACGCCGATGGCCGATGTGACCGAGACCTCGACGGAAAGCGCGGCCGAAACGCCCGACGGGCCGGGCCTCGGTCTCGACCTGCCTGAGGTTCAGGCGCCCGCTGCCGCTCCGGGCGGCGAGGACGGCGACTACCGCGTTCTCGCGCGCAAGTACCGGCCGCAGACCTTTTCGGCGCTGATTGGGCAGGAAGCCCTCGTCCGCACGCTGGAAAACGCCTTCCGCACCAACCGGATCGCGCATGCCTTCATCCTCACGGGCGTGCGCGGGGTCGGCAAGACGACGACCGCGCGGATCATCGCCAAGGGCTTGAACTGCACCGCCTCCGACGCACCGACCACCAGCCCCTGCGGGCAATGCGAGAACTGCCGCCGCATTGCGGAAAGCCGCCACGTCGACGTGCTGGAGATGGACGCCGCCTCGCGCACCGGCATCGACGACATCCGCGAGATCATCGACGGCGTGCGCTATCTGCCCGTCAGCGCGCGCTACAAGGTCTACATCATCGACGAGGTCCACATGCTGTCGAAGGCCGCGTTCAACGGCCTTCTGAAGACGCTGGAGGAGCCGCCGCCGCACGCCAAGTTCATCTTCGCCACGACCGAGATCCGCAAGGTGCCGGTGACGGTGCTGTCGCGCTGCCAGCGCTTCGACCTGAAGCGGATCGAGGGCGAGAAGATCGTGGATCATCTCGCGGGCATCTGCGCGGCCGAGGGCGTGGAGGTGGAGCGCCCGGCGCTGAGCCTGATCGCGCGCGCCGCGGAAGGCTCCATGCGCGACGCGCTGTCGCTGCTCGACCAGGCGATCGCGCACGGCGGCGGCACGGCGGATGCCGCCCTCGTCGGCGCCATGCTGGGCCTTGCCGACCGCGCGATCCTGTTCGAGATGCTGGAGGCGGCGTTCGGGGGCAGGCCCGCGGACGCGCTCTCCGCGCTCGACCGGCTGCACGCGGCGGGCGCCGACCCGCAAACGGTGATCGCCGACCTGCTCGACATCGTGCACGGCGCGACACGGCTCAAGGTCGCCCCGGCGCTGGCCGAGGGCGCGGCCCTGCCCGAGGCGGAACGGCAGGGGCTGCAGGCCATGGCGGAGAAGATGGCCCTGCCGGTGCTGACACGGGCCTGGCAGATGCTGCTGAAGTCGGCGGGCGAGGTGGCGCGCGCCCCACGCCCGCAGAGCGCGGCCGAGATGGCGGTCATCCGCCTCGCCCACGCCGCGGACCTGCCGCCGCCCGGCGATCTCGTGAAGCGCCTGACGGAAGGCGGTGCGGTTGCACAAGGGGGGCCTGCTCCGCGCGGTCCCGGTGGCGGCGGGGGAGGCGGTGCGCGCCTCGCCATCGCCGCGCGCAGCGAGCCCGCGGCGGTGGCCGTCCCGCAGGCCGAGGCTCAGGTCGAGACCACGCAGCCCGCCGTGGCGCTCGCCAGCTTCGACGACGTGATCGCGCTGGCGAGCGAGAAGCGCGACGTGCTGCTCAAGACCCGGCTCGAGACGATGGTGCGACTCGTCTCCTTCGCGCCGGGACGGCTGGAGATCCAGCCGACCGAGAACGCACCGCAGAGCCTGTGCGGCGAAATCCAGCAGAAGCTGAGCGCCTGGACCGGCATGCGCTGGGCGGTCACCGTGGGGCGGGGGCAGGCGGAACCGACGCGCGAGGAAGCCCGCCGCGCGACCGCGAACCGCCGCCGGGCGGAGGCCGAGGCGCATCCGCTCGTCCAGGCGGTGATGGCTGCGTTTCCGGGCGCCACGCTCGCCGACGTGCGCGAGCGCGACGCGGCACCCGCCGGGGCGGCCCTGCTTGACGAAGAGGCGGAGGGCGGCGCAGACATGCCCGTCGATCCCGGGGAGGACATGGAATGATCAAGGGCTTGGGCGATCTCACGGGCCTGATGAAGCAGGCGCAGGAGATGCAGGAAAAGATGCAGGCCGCGCAGGAGCGGCTGGCCGGCATCGAGGTGGAGGGCAGCGCGGGCGCGGGCCTCGTGACCGTGGTCGCCACGGCGAAGGGCGAGGTGCGGCGCGTCTCCATCGACCCCTCGCTGATGACGGCGGACGACCGGGAGGTTCTCGAAGACCTCGTCGTCGCGGCGGTCAACGACGCCCGCGCGAAGGCCGAGGTGCGCGCGCAGGAGGAGATGCAGCAGGTCACCGCCGGCCTGCCGCTGCCGCCCGGCTTCAAGCTGCCGTTCTGACCCCATGGGATTCGCCGCGGGTGCGGAGATCGAGCGGCTGGTGGAGCTGCTCGCCAAGCTGCCGGGGCTCGGCCCCCGGTCGGCGCGCCGCGCCGTTCTGACGCTGGTGCGCAACCGCGAGGGGCTGATGGACCCGCTTGCCGCCGCGCTGGAGGCGGTGCGCACGAAGGTGCGCCCCTGCCGCATCTGCGGCAATCTCGACACGGACGAGACGTGCGCGGTCTGCCGCGATCCGCGCCGCGAC
>JAJLJT010000256.1:0-6490 GCA_033844555.1 Alphaproteobacteria bacterium
CCCAAGGACCGCCCCGAAGACCGCCCCCAGGGCACGGTGATGAAGGGGCTGCTCGCCGATCCGGCGATGCGCGACCACCTGCGGCTGATCGAGGCGCTGGTGTTCGCCTCCGCCGGCCCGGTCGAGGAATCCGCAATTGCCGAGCGCCTGCCCGAAGGCGTCGACCCCGCGCCGCTGCTGGAGACGCTCTCGCGCGATTATGCCAACCGCGGCGTGAACCTGCGCAAGGTGGGCACGGCCTGGGCCTTTCGGACCGCGCCCGACCTCGCCTTCCTCATGCGCAAGGAGGTGGAGGAGGAGCGCAAGCTCTCCCGCGCGGCTATCGAGACGCTGGCCATCATCGCCTATCACCAGCCGGTCACCCGGACCGAGATCGAGGAGGTGCGCGGCGTCGGCATCGCGCGCGGCACGCTCGACCAGCTTGTCGAGATTGGCTGGGTGAAGCTCGGCCGCCGCCGCCAGACGCCGGGGCGGCCCGTGACCTTCGTGACGACGCAAGGTTTCCTCGACCATTTCGGGCTTGAGGCGCTGAAGGACCTGCCGGGCGCGAAGGAGCTGCGCGAGGCGGGCTTCCTCTCGGCCGAGCCGCCGCCGGGCTTCACCCCGCCGGAGGAAATGGGCCTCGACGGGGAGGCAGACGACGACGGCCTGTCGGACGCCGAGCGGGAGGCGGAGGCCGCGATGCGCCTCGACGACCGCGACGGTTTCTGACCCGCCGCCCGCCCGGGCGATTGATCGCGGGGCGGCTTTGTCCTAGCTAAGAGGCCGTTCACCCGGCCGCTCCGCCACTCCGCACGCCGAAGGCACCCGACCGCCCATGTCCCACCCCCTCGATCACGGTCTCAGCCTGCGCGCCGTCACCCGCCGCTTCGGCGGCGTGACCGCGGCGGACGAGGTGTCGATCGACGTGGGCGCGGGCGAGGTGGTGTGCCTTCTGGGTCCCTCGGGATGCGGCAAGACGACGACGCTCCGGATCGCCGCGGGGCTCGAACGGCCCGACGCGGGCGAGGTCTTCATCGACGGCCGCCTCGTCGCCGGGCGCGGCCTCTTCGTACCGCCGGAGGACCGGGGGGTGGGTCTGATGTTCCAGGACTTCGCCCTCTTTCCGCATCTCGACGTGACCGGCAACGTGACCTTCGGCCTCAGCCGCATGGGCGGGCGCGAACGTGCGGCCCGCGCGGCCGAGGTGCTGGACCTCGTCGGGCTCTCCCACCTTGCGAAGGCATGGCCGCACACGCTGTCGGGCGGCGAGCAGCAGCGCGTCGCGCTGGCCCGCGCGCTCGCCCCGCGCCCGGGCGTGATCCTCATGGACGAGCCGTTCTCCGGCCTCGACCGGCGCCTGCGCGACCAGGTGCGCGACCAGACCATCGCGATCCTGAAGGCGGCGGGGGCGGCCACGCTCTTCGTCACGCACGAGCCGGAGGAGGCGCTGCGCGTCGCCGACCGCATCGTGCTGATGCGCGCGGGCCAGGTGGTGCAGGCCGGCACGCCGCTGGAGATCTACGAGGATCCCGTGGACCGGGACGCGGCCTATTTCTTCAGCGACCTCAACGAGTTCGAGGTGCGGGTGACGGGTGGCATGGCGATGACGCCGGCAGGACCGGTGCCTGCAGCGGGGATCGGTGACGGGACGCGCGTGCGGGTCTGCGTCCGGCCGGAAGCGGTGCTGCTCGACACCGACGAGGGCGGGGACGGGATCGCCGCGGAAGTGACGGCCGCCCGCTTCATGGGGCACGAGACGCTGACCGAGCTTGCGCTGCCCGGAAACGCCATCCGCGTGCAGGCGCTGGTTCCCGGTCGCGCGCCGGTGGATGTGGGCGGGCGCGCGCGCGTGCGCATCGATCCCGAAGGCGCATTTGTCTTTGCGTCGGCGCAGGGAAGTGACTAGGTAATTGGGATGCAGGGAGTGGCGCGAACGGTCCGCAGACAGGACCGGCGCCGGAATGGAGTTAGAACATGGGTATCAGCTTCTGGCAGATCCTGATCGTTGCGCTTCTGGTCGTGCTGCTGTTCGGCCGCGGCAAGATCTCCGATCTGATGGGCGACGTCGCCAAGGGCATCAAGAGCTTCAAGAAGGGCATGAACGACGACGACACCGAAGTCGCCAAGAAGCCCGTCGAAGACAAGACCGCCTCGACCATCGACGTCACGCCGGAAAAGGACAAGACCACGACGGGAAGCTGAGGCGCGTCTTGCGCGCCCGCCTTTCCTTTCGGGTCCTGTAGTGGGCTGTCATGCTCGATCTTGGCTGGTCCGAGCTTCTCGTCATCGCGGTCGTGGCGATCATCGTCGTGGGACCGAAGGATCTGCCGCGCCTGATGCGCAGCGTCGGGCAGTGGGTCCGCAAGGCCAAGCGCATGGCGTCGGAGTTCCAGCAGGGGCTCGAGGACATGGTGCGGGACGAGGAATTGACCTCGATCCGCAAGGATGTCGAGCAGATGACCCGCATGGACCCGACATCCGGGTCCTCCGCGCCGAAGCCGAAGGCGGTGGAAAAGGGCGGCGGCGCGGCGGCATCCGGAACGGGCGCGGCGACGGAGAAGGCCGCGGCGGAGGCGCCGGAAAAGGGCGGCGCCGCGGAGGCGCCCGCAGAGACGGCGGAGACGGCGGAGACGGCAGCCGTGACGGAGAGCGAACGCCGATGAGCAGGCAAGTGCGGGGGGCGTCTCTGTGAGCGAGGACGATATGGACGCCTCGCGCGCCCCGCTCATCGAACACCTCATCGAGCTGCGCCAGCGCCTGATGCGGGCGATGGCCTTTCTCGCGGTGGCGTTCGTCGTCTGCTATTACTTTTCGGAAGATATCTACGGTTTCCTCGCGCAGCCGCTCGCCAACGCCTATGGCGGCGAGCAGGCGCGCATGATCATTACCGCGCCGCAGGAAGCCTTCTTCACCTATCTCAAGCTGTCGCTGTTCGGGGGCTTCTGTCTCGCCTTCCCGCTGATCGCGAACCAGATCTGGGCGTTCGTCGCACCGGGCCTCTACAGCCACGAGAAGCGCGCCTTCCTGCCCTTCCTGCTGGCGACGCCCGTGTTGTTCCTGATCGGGGCGAGCCTCGTCTATTTCCTCATCATGCCGCTGGCGCTGGAGTTCTTCCTGAGCTTCCAGACGACCGGGCAGGACACGCCCTTGCCGATCCAGCTGGAAACGCGGGTCAGCGAGTATCTATCGCTCGTGATGACCCTGATCCTGGCCTTCGGGATCAGCTTCCAGCTTCCGATCCTGCTGATCCTGATGGCGCGGGTCGGGCTCACCTCGGCCGACGGGCTGAAGCGCGGCCGCAAGTACGCCATCGTCGGCATTTTCGGGGCCGCCGCCATCCTGACCCCGCCCGATCCGATCAGCCAGATCGGCCTCGCGCTGCCGATCATCCTGCTCTACGAGTTCTCGGTCTGGGCCGTCACCCGGACGGAGCGGAAGCAGGCCGCCGCCCGCGCCGCCGAGGAGGCGGAGGAGTAGCGCACGCGCACGCGCCGCCTCACTGGACGGATGCGCGGCGCGCGTCGTATATCGGCCCCGCCTTCAACCGGACCGGAGTGCCGATTCCATGCTCGACATCCGCTGGATTCGCGAGAACGCCGACGCCTTCGACGCAGCAATGACCGCGCGCGGGGCCGACGCGCGCGCAGCCGACCTCGTCTCCATGGACGACCGCCGCCGGTCCCTGATCGCGCGGGCGCAGGAGATGCAGACCCGCCGCAACGCCGCGTCGAAGGAGATCGGCCAGGCGAAGGGGCAGGGGGACGAGGCGCGCGCCCAGGCCCTGATGGCGGAGGTGACGGCCCTCAAGACTGACATGCAGGCCGCCGAGGACGAGGCGAAGGCCGCCGCCGACGCGCTCGACCAGGTGCTGGCCACGCTGCCCAACGTCCCCGCGCCGGATGTTCCCGTTGGCGCCGACGAGAGCGAGAACGTCGAGGTGCGCCGCTGGGGCACGCCGCGCGCCTTCGACTTCGCGCCGAAGCAGCATTTCGAGATCGGCGAGGCGCTGGGGCACATGGATTTCGAGCGTGCGTCGAAGCTGTCGGGCGCGCGCTTCTCCGTGCTGACCGGGCCGCTCGCCCGTCTGGAACGCGCGCTTGCGCAGTTCATGCTCGACCGCCACACGGACGAGAACGGCTACATGGAGGTCAACCCGCCCTTCATGGTGCGCGACGAGACCATGTTCGGCACTGGCCAGCTTCCGAAGTTCGGCGAGGACCTGTTCCGCACGACGGACGGGCGCTGGCTGATCCCCACGGCGGAGGTGCCGCTGACCAATCTCGTGCGTGAGGAGATCCTCGACGAGGCCGCGCTCCCGATGCGCCTGACCGCGTGGACACCCTGCTTCCGGGCGGAGGCGGGGGCGGCCGGCAAGGACACGCGCGGCCTGATCCGCCAGCACCAGTTCGCCAAGGTCGAGCTTGTCTCGATCACGGCCGCGGACGCTTCGGAGGCCGAGCACGAGCGCATGACGGCGTGCGCCGAGGGCATCCTCCAGGCGCTGGACCTTCCCTACCGCGTGATCGTGCTGTGCACCGGCGACATGGGCTTCTCCGCCGCCAAGACCTATGACATCGAGGTCTGGCTGCCCGGCCAGGACACCTACCGGGAGATTTCCTCCTGCTCCAATTGCCGCGACTTCCAGGCGCGGCGGATGAACGCGCGCGTCCGCGCCGCCGACAGCAAGAAGACGGAGTTCGTGCACACGCTCAACGGCTCCGGGCTCGCGGTCGGGCGCACGCTCGTGGCCGTGCTCGAGAACTACCAGAACGCCGACGGCTCGGTCACCGTGCCCGAGGCGCTGAGACCCTACATGGGCGGGATGCAAAGGATAGAACCGTGACGAAACTTCTCCCCGGGTGCCGGATCCTCCTCACCAACGACGACGGCATCCATGCGCCCGGCCTGAAGGTGCTGGAGGCGATCGCGCGCCAGCTTTCCGACGACGTCTGGGTGGTCGCGCCGGAGACGGAGCAGTCGGGCGCCTCGCACTCGCTCACGCTGCACCTGCCGCTGCGCCTGCGCCAGGTGGAGGAGCGGCGCTACGCCGTGCTCGGCACGCCGACCGACTGCGTGATGATGGCGGTCAAGCACATCCTCAAGGATCACAAGCCCGACCTCATCCTGTCGGGCGTGAACCGCGGGCAGAACATGGCGGAGGACGTGACCTACTCGGGCACCATCGCCGCGGCCATGGAGGGCACAATCCTCGGCGTGCCCTCCATCGCGCTGTCGCAGGCGTGGGGCATCAACAACCGGAAGGTGCCGTGGGAGACGGCGGAGGCGCACGGCGCGCCGCTGGTGAAGAAGCTCGTCGACGCGGGCTGGCCCGCCCACGTTCTCGTCAACATCAACTTCCCCGACGTGCACCCCGACGGCGTGGCCGGCGTCAAGGTCACGCGCCAGGGGCAGCGCGACCAGTCCGCGCTGCACATCCTGGAGCGCCAGGACGGGCGCGGCGTGCCTTATTTCTGGCTCGGTTTCCGCCGGGTGGAGAGCAAGCCGGGCGAGGGGACCGACCTCAACACCGTCTACCAGGGTGCGATTTCCGTCACGCCGCTGCATCTCGACCTGACCGAGCGTTCGGTGGCCGCGCATTTCGAGCAGGCCATCGGCTGAACCCACTGGAGGCCCCATGGGCAACCCCGTTCCCTCGACCGACGAGGAACGCGCCAAGCTGATCCTCGGCCTGATCCGCGCCGGGATCCGCGACAAGCGCGTGCTCGACGCGATGGAGGCGACGCCGCGGCATCTCTTCGTGCCGCGCACCTTCGCCGACAAGGCCTATGACGACCTGGCCCTGCCCATCGAGTTCGGGCAGACGATCAGCCAGCCCTATGTCGTGGCCTTCATGACCGAGGCGCTGAAGGTCGGCCCGCGCGACCGCGTGCTGGAAGTGGGCACCGGCTCGGGTTACCAGGCGGCGGTGCTCGCGCGTCTGTGCCGCCGCGTCTATACGGTCGAGCGGTTCCCGACGCTGCTGCGCGAGGCGCGCGCCCGGTTCGAGGCGCTTGAACTGCACACGGTGGTGACCCGAATCGGCGACGGGATGCTGGGCTGGCCCGAGCAGGCGCCCTTCGACCGCATCATCGTCACAGCCGCAGGAGAGGAAATTCCTCAAACTCTTGTGGACCAATTGAAAATTGGCGGCATCATGGTGATTCCCGTCGGACGTGATTCGGACCATCAGGTCCTCGTCCGTGTGACAAAGGATGATACGGGGATTCGCCATGAAGACCTACTGCCGGTTCGCTTCGTCCCGCTCGTTTCCGGAATCGCCCGCGAGGGATAGCGCGCGGCCGGGTGTGAGCACGCTGCTGCGCGGCGTTGCCGTCGCCGGTCTGTGCGTCGGTCTCGCGGCCTGCGCGCGCAGCACGCCGGCCCCGATCGTCAAGGGCAACGCCTATATGGAGAGCCCGACGCGCCTGGCGTCCTCCGCCCCGGCACAGCCCCAGCGTAGCTGGCAGGAGCCGGCGGCCTATTATCCGCCCGCACCGGCAGGCGACGT
>JAJLJT010000257.1:0-2944 GCA_033844555.1 Alphaproteobacteria bacterium
CGCCAATACGATCCCGCTGTGGAAGCAGCAGATCGCGCAGGCCCTGACCATCCAGCGCTCGCGCCAGGCGGCGGCCAGCGTGAAGCAGGCGACGGACCTGACGAACGAGCTTCTGACCGCGACGTCGGAAACGCTGGGGATCGCCAACCGCGAGGTGCGCGAGCAACTGGAGCGCGGCATCGTCGACATCGAGACGCTGAAAAAGGCGAACGATGCCCTGATCGGCACCATCAACGACGCGCTGAACATCGCCGACGAGGGGCGCAAGAAGCGGGCCGAGGCCGAGACGCAGCTCAAGGTCATGGAGGACGAGCTGAAACGCACGCTGGCCGCGGCCAAGGCGCGCACCGGCGGCGCCGGCTGAACGGCGCGGCACGGGACCGGACAGGAGGGACGACATGAGCCTTTGGGACCGCCTGATGGGCGAGTTCATCGACGTCATCGACTGGGTCGATTCGTCGAACGACACGATGGTCTGGCGGTTCGAGCGGCATGGCAACGAGATCAAGTACGGCGCCAAGCTGACCGTGCGGGAGGGGCAGACGGCGGTTTTCGTGAACGAAGGCCGCCTCGCCGACGTGTTCCCGCCGGGCATGTATCTGCTCGAGACCAAGAACCTGCCGATCCTCTCGACCATCCTGCACTGGGACCACGGCTTCCAGAGCCCGTTCAAGGCCGAGGTCTATTTCGTCAACACGCGGCGCTTCACGGACCTCAAATGGGGCACCAAGAACCCGATCATGCTGCGTGACGCGGAGTTCGGGCCGGTGCGGCTCAGGGCCTTCGGGACCTATGAGGTGCGCGTCGCCGACCCGACCCGCTTCCTGCGGGAGATCGTCGGCACCGACGGGCACTTCACAACGGACGAGCTGACCGACCAGCTGCGCAACCTGATCGTGTCGCGCTTCGCGACCGTGCTGGGGGCTTCGGGCATCCCGGCCTTGGACCTCGCCGCGAACTACCAGACGCTCGGCCGCTATGTGACGGACAAGATCGCGGGCGATTTCCTCGCCTATGGTATCGAGCTTACCAATCTGCTCGTGGAGAATGTGTCGCTGCCGCCCGAGGTGGAGGCGGCGCTGGACCGCCGTACCAGCATGGGGGTCGTGGGCGATCTCGACCGCTACACGCGCTTCCAGTCGGCGGAGGCGTTGAGAACCGCGGCGGCCAATCCGGGTGGTGCGGCGGGCGCGGGCGTCGGCATCGGTGCAGGCCTCGCCATGGGCCAGACGATGGGCGCCGCCCTCGGCGGGGCCGGGCCATGGGGCGCCCGGCCTGCGCCGCAGCAGCCCGCGGCGGCGCCGCCGCCGCCACCGCCGCCGTCCGCGGGACCGGTCTTCTGGATCGCCGCGAACGGGGAGCGACAGGGCCCCTTCGACATGGGCACGCTCAAGGGCCTGGCGCGCGAGGGCAAGCTCACGCCCGACACGCTGGTCTGGACCGACGGGATGGAGGGCTGGGAGAAGGCCCGCGCCGCGCCGTCGCTGAGCGTCCTGTTCGGGGCCATGCCGCCGCCCTTGCCGGGGGCGTGACGCGGGAGGCCGCATGACCGAGGCCGCGGAGGAGGGCAGGCGCTTCCCGTGCGCCATGTGCGGGGCGAAGCTCGCCTACGCACCCGGCACGGAGGTGCTTGCCTGCGCCTATTGCGGGCACGAGAACCGGATCGCGGCGAAGGGCAGCGTCGCAGAACTCGATTATCTCGCCGGCCTGCGCGACCTCGCGGCGACCGTCCCGACGGTGGAGCGGCGCACCGTCAAGTGCGACGCCTGCGCGGCGAGTTTCGAGTTCGACCCGAAGCTGCATGCCAGTGCCTGTCCGTTCTGCGCCAGCCCGATCGTCGTCGAGCCGACGCTTGCCCGCGTGTTCCAGCCGCAGGGCGTGCTGCCCTTCCAGATCGCGGAGCGGGACGCGCGCGGCGCGCTCAAGACATGGCTCGGCTCGCGCTGGTTCGCACCCAACTCGCTGCGGACGGCGGCGGAACAAAACGGTTCCCTGTCAGGGCTCTACGTGCCGTTCTGGACCTATGACTCGCAGACAGCGACGGCCTATACCGGGCAGCGGGGCGATGCCTATTGGGTGACGCAGACCGTGACCGTGAACGTCAACGGAAAGCCGCAGCGGCAGACGCGCCGGGTGCGCAAGATCCGCTGGACGCCGGTCAGCGGCCGCGTGGCGCGCGCCTTCGACGACGTGCTGGTCGTGGCGAGCCACAGCCTGCCGCGCCAATATGTCGAGGCGCTGGCGCCCTGGCCGCTCGGCGCGGTGAAGCCCTATGACGCGGCATGGCTCGCGGGCTACCGGGCGGAAACCTACCAGGTCGCGCTCGACGACGGGTTCGAGGACGCGCGCCACCAGATGGACGCGGTGATCCGGGGGGACATCCGGCGCGACATCGGCGGCGACGCCCAGCGCATCGGCCACGTCGACACGCGCCATGCGAACGTCACCTTCAAGCAGGTGCTGTTGCCGGTCTGGATGGCAGCCTACCGCCATGGCGGAAAGAGCTACCGTTTCATGGTCAATGCCGCGACCGGCGAAGTGCAGGGGGAGCGGCCCTATTCCTGGGTGAAGATCGCGCTCGCGGTCGTTACCGTTCTGATTCTCGCCGGCCTCGGTGCGGCGATCTACAACGCCGGCGGTTTCTAGGGGACGCTAGTCCTTCACGCAGCGCAGGACGAAGACGAGCGTTTCGCCTTCCTCGCGCTGCTCGACCAGCTCGTGTCCGCTGGTGTCGCAATAGTGGGGAAAGTCGATGCGCGCGGCGGGGTCGGTGGCGAGCACGGTCAGCAGCGCGCCGGGCGCAAGGCTGCCCATCCTCTTGCGCGCCTTCAGAACCGGAAGCGGGCATTGCAGCCCGCGCACGTCGAGCGTTTCTGTCATCTTCCGTCCTTGAGCCTCGGCTGCAAGCTGGCATGCTGTCCGTCTATGCCACGGGCGGCGCAGA
>JAJLJT010000258.1:0-3014 GCA_033844555.1 Alphaproteobacteria bacterium
CGGTCGAGGCCGCTCAGCGCGGCCCGGACACGCGCGATGCGGGCCAGCACCTCGTCATAGGTGAGGCCCAAGGCGCGTCCTGCGCGCAGATAGCTCTCCCCGCCATCCAGAATGCGGCGCATCACCGTGAGATCGAGGGGATCGAGCCGCGCGAGGTCGACGACCTGGCACGCCGGTCCGCCGCGCAGGCGCGGCAGGGAGGACGGCAACGCCGGCGAGGGCTGCGCATCCACCGGCAGCACGACGCCGCCGGGCGCCGACTCCCCCGCCCCTTCGTGCGGCGCGCGCGCCGCATACGTTCGATGCCCTGTCCGCCGCGTCATGCGACTGCCCCCTCGCGAAGCGGCCAAATCATTAAAAATCAGTATATGACGAACCACATGTGTCCCGCAATGAGACAATATGGTTAACGCGAGGCGGCAAGAGGCTCCGCTCAGGCCGCCTCTTGCGTCCCGGCGTCCACGATGTTGACGATGTCCGACATGATCCGCGTCAGGTCGAAATCCTTGGGCGTATAGACACCCGCCACCCCGATCGCGCGCAGGGCCTGCGCATCCTCGGGCGGAATGATGCCGCCGACCACGACGGGCACGTCCGGGAGGCCCTGCGCCCGCATCCGCTCCATGACCTCGGTCACCAGCGGCACGTGCGATCCCGACAGGATCGACAGGCCGACGACGTGGACACCCTCCTCGAGCGCGGCGTTGACGATCTGGGCGGGCGTCAGGCGGATGCCCTCGTAGACCACCTCGAACCCGCAGTCGCGGGCGCGCACGGCGATCTGCTCCGCCCCGTTCGAGTGCCCGTCGAGGCCGGGCTTGCCCACCAGCATCTTGAGGCGCCGGCCGAGGCGGTCGGAAACCTCGGTCACGCGCGCACGCACCGCCGCGACCTCGCCGGCGCCATCGGCGCGGGCCGCCTTTGCGACGCCCGTGGGGGCCCGGTACTCCCCGTGCACGCGGCGCATCACATCGCCCCACTCGCCCGTGGTGACGCCCGCCTTCGCGCAGTCGATGGACGGCTCCATGATGTTGCGGCCCTCGCGCGCGGCGGCCTCCAGCGCGGCGAGCGCGGCAGCGGCCGCGTCCCCGTCACGCGTCTCGCGCCAGCGTTTCAGCGCGGCGACCTGCTCCTCCTCGACGCCATGGTCGACCGTCAGGATCGCCCCGTCGCCGGTCGACAACGGCGAGGGTTCGGTCTCCCTGAACCGGTTGACGCCGACGACCACCTGCGCGCCCGCCTCGATCCGGGCGAGCCGCGCGGTGTTCGCCTCCACCAGCTTTCGCTTCATGTAGGCGGTGTCGATGGCGGCGACCGCGCCGCCCATCTCGTCGATCCGGGCAAGCTCGGCGCGCGCTTCCGCCTTCAGCGCCTCGACCTTGGCGTCGATGACGGGATTGTTGTCGAAGATGTCCTCGTATTCGAGGAGGTCCGTCTCATAGGCCACGATCTGCTGCAAGCGCAGCGACCATTGCTGGTCCCACGGGCGCGGCAGGCCCAATGCCTCGTTCCAGGCCGGAAGCTGCACGGCGCGCGCGCGCGCCTTCTTCGACAGCACGACGGCCAGCATTTCCAGCAGCACGCGGTAGACGTTGTTTTCCGGCTGGCTTTCGGTGAGACCCAGCGAGTTCACCTGCACGCCGTAGCGGAAGCGGCGGTACTTCTCCTCCCCGATACCGTAGCGGTCGCGGCAGATCTCGTCCCACAGGTCGACGAACGCCCGCATCTTGCACATTTCCTCGATGAAGCGGATGCCCGCGTTCACGAAGAAGGAGATGCGCCCCACGACACGCGCGAAATCGGCGTCCGGCACCTGCCCGCTGTCCTTCACGGCATCGAGCACGGCGCAGCCGATGGCAAGCGCGAACGACAGCTCCAGCGCCGGCGTCGCACCCGCCTCCTGCAGATGGTAGGAACAGACGTTCGTCGGGTTCCACTTCGGAACCTGCGAATAGGTGAAGGCGATCACGTCCGTGGTCAGCTTCATCGACGCGGCGGGCGGCAGGACATAGGTTCCCCGCGACAGATACTCCTTCAGCACGTCGTTCTGCGTGGTGCCCTGAAGGGCCGCGCGCGGCACGCCCTGCTCGTCGGCCAGCGCGATGTAGAGCGCGAGCAGCCATGGCGCGGTGGCGTTGATCGTCATGGAGGTGTTCATCTCGCCGAGCGGGATGCCGCCCAGGAGCGTGCGCATGTCACCGATGTGAGAGACGGGAACGCCGACCTTGCCCACCTCGCCGCGGGCCAGCGCGTGATCGGCGTCATAGCCGGTCTGCGTCGGCAGGTCGAACGCGATGGAGAGCCCCGTCTGCCCCTTGGCGAGGTTCTGCTTGTAGAGCGCGTTGGACGCCGCGGCCGTCGAATGGCCCGCATAGGTCCGCATCATCCAGGGCTTGTCGCGCGTCGTCATCCCGTGCCGCCTCCGCTTCTTGTCTCTGCCGCCGGATAGCACCGCCCGGCCCGGTCCCCACCTTGGCAAAAAGGCGGACTGACACAAGCCGGACCGGCTGCTAGCCTCGCATCCCTATTGCCTCAATGCACAGGGAGCACTTGCCCCGGACGTGCCTCACCCGTCGGAAGCGTTTTCCAATCAGCGTCACAGCCCGTCAGATGAACGAGCGTGGGGAACACATCCAGAATCGACACCTTTTGGTCGTGCTCGAAAAATCTGCCAGACCGAATCCAGAGTGCTCCGTCTGGATGATGAGAGCCAGACTTCATGCCATCGATCCTGTAGAAAGCATCCAAGAAGCGTACATTTTCATTTGAACCTAGGCCGTCGACGGTCTCGTCAATGGCCACCGGTCGATGCACCGCGCAGCCGAAATACACGTGCCCTGGCTTTCTGGCATCCACGCCGAAAACCGGACCACCTCCCAGCCGCACCCCAGAAAGTTTGTCGACAACCGCTCCTGTCATATCTTCTGGAACCACAAGCATGTACTGGTGGGTCATTGTCGGGCTCACCGACACAGCATCGATGCCTATGGAGCGCAGGAACGCCTCGACATCCC
>JAJLJT010000259.1:0-7165 GCA_033844555.1 Alphaproteobacteria bacterium
ATCCACCATGTCAGACGCGCTCCACGACCGTTGCGATGCCCTGGCCGATGCCGATGCACATGGTGCAGAGCGCGCGGTTGCCGCCTGTCTCCTGCAGTTCCTGCACCGCCGTCATGATGAGGCGCGCCCCGCTCATGCCGAGGGGGTGGCCAAGCGCGATGGCGCCGCCGTTGCGGTTCACGCGCGGATCGTCGTCGGCGATGCCGAGCATGCGGGCAGATGCGAGCACCTGCGCCGCGAACGCCTCGTTCATCTCGATCACGTCGAGGTCGTCGGTCTTGAGCCCCAGCCGCTTCAGCAGCTTGTCGGACGCCGGCGCCGGGCCGATGCCCATGATGCGCGGCTCCACGCCCGCAACCGCACCCGCGACGAGGCGCGCCCGCGGCGTGAGCCCGTACTTCTTCACCGCCGCTTCCGAGGCGACGATCATCGCGACCGCCCCGTCGTTGACGCCGCTCGCATTGCCCGCCGTAACCGTGCCGCCCTCCTTCCGGAAGGGGGTGCCGAGCTTGGCAAGCTTGTCCACAGTCGTGCCCGCGCGCGGATGCTCGTCCTTGTCGACGACGATCGGGTCGCCCTTGCGCTGCGGGATGAGCACGGGGACGATCTCCTTGGCGAGCCGCCCGTTTTCCTGCGCCGCCACGGCCTTCGCCTGGCTCCACGCGGCGAACTTGTCCTGGTCCTCGCGGTTGATCTGGAACTGCTCGGCCACGTTCTCCGCCGTCTCCGGCATGGCGTCGAGGCCGAATTTCTTCGCCATCACCGGGTTCGGGAAGCGCCAGTCGATGGTCGTGTCGAACATCTGGACGTTGCGCGAGAAGGGCTCGGTCGCCTTGCCCATGACGTAAGGCGCGCGCGACATGCTCTCGACGCCGCCGACGACGACAAGCTCGGCGTCGCCCGTCCTGATCGCGCGGGCGGCCTGCACCGCCGCCTCCATGGACGACCCGCACAGCCGGTTGACCGTCACGCCCGGGATGTCGGTCGAAAGCCCTGCGAGCAGCGCCACGTTGCGCGCCACATTGCGGCTGTCCTCGCCCGCCTGCGTCACGCAACCGTAGATCACGTCGTCGACCGCGCCCCAGTCGACATTGGGATTGCGGTCGATCAGCGCCTTCAGCGGAACGACGCCCAGGTCGTCCGTGCGCACCTGCGCCAGGCTGCCGCCATGGCGCCCGATGGGCGTGCGCGCGGCATC
Organism: Alphaproteobacteria bacterium; assembly: GCA_033844555.1. GTDB lineage: Bacteria > Pseudomonadota > Alphaproteobacteria > Futianiales > Futianiaceae > Futiania. The sequence continues at coordinate 1,199 of JAJLJT010000259.1, forward strand.
ACAAATAAAGGCTTCGGCCATGTCCATCCCTCCGACGGTGGTTCTGCGGGTTCTCCATGCGCGACGCGCATTGCCCGCGGTGTTTATCGCTCCGGCCCGGTCTGCCATAGTCGCCGCCGGGCCAGCGAAACGACGTTTCGGCGTGCAGAATAACGGGAGGAATGGCGATGGCAACCGACAAGCAACTGGTTCTCGTGGAGCGGCCGGAGGAGGGTGTGGCCCTCGTCCGCATCAACCGGCCGGAGGCGCGCAACGCCCTCAACATGGCGACGCGCAAGGCGCTGGCCGCCGCCTTCCTCGACCTGCACGACGACGAGAGCGTGCGGGCCATCGTGCTGACCGGCGACGATCAGGCGTTTGCCGCGGGCGCCGACCTCAAGGAGTTCATCGACGCCACCGCCATCGAGGTTCTGAAGCGCCGGTCGGAGCGCTACTTCCAGGCGGTCTCCCGCGCCCCTCAACCCGTGATCGCGGCGATCAGCGGCTATGCGCTGGGCGGGGGGCTGGAGCTTGCCATGTGCTGCGACATCCTGATCGCGGGCGAGGGCGCGCAGCTCGGCCAGCCGGAGATTCGCGTGGGCATCATCCCCGGCGCGGGGGGCACGCAGCGCCTCACCCGCGCCATCGGCAAGTTCCAGGCGATGCGCCTCTGCCTCACCGGGCGGCCCATCGGCGCGGCGGAAGCGTTGCAGATGGGGCTCGTCAGCCAGGTCGTGCCCGACGCCGAGGTGCTGGAGACCGCGCTCAAGACCGCGCGCGACATCGCCCGCATGCCCCCGCTCGCCGCCCAGGCCATCAAGGAGGCCATCGTGCTGGGCCAGGACGCGAGCCTCGAGGCCGCGCTCACGCTGGAGCGCAAGTCCTTCCAGCTCGTCTTTTCCTCCGAGGACAAGCGCGAGGGGATGCAGGCCTTCTTCGACAAGCGCCGTCCCGAGTTCAAGGGGCAGTAGCGCCCCCCCCCTCTGTCATCGGCAGGCCCTTGCCTTGGAAAGCCCCTCCCACTTCTCCCGTCATCCCCGGCCCCCGTGCCGGGGATCCATTATCGCCAACGCTTGCGGGTGTCTGCGAAGCGGGCAACCCACTACCCGCCCGCTGCCGCCCGCACGCCGCTGACGGTGGCGAAGGCCGAAAGCAGTTCCGCGTCGGACTTCACGTCCACCACGACGGGCCCCTTGGCGGCCAGCGCCTGCGCGACGACGCCCTCCACGTCCGAGGGCGTCGCGACGGTCAGCCCCTCCGCCCCGAATGCGCGGGCCCATGCGGCGAAATCGGGGTTCACGAGGTCCGTGCCCACCACGCGGCCCGGATAGGCCTTCTCCTGATGCAGGCGGATCGTGCCATAGGTCCCGTTGTTCAGGATGAAGACCTTGACCGGCAGGTTGCGCGCGCACGCGGTCGCAAGCTCGTTCCCGGTCATCAGCGCACCGCCGTCGCCGATGAAGGTCAGCGCCTGCCGGCCCGGATCGCGCAGCGCCGCCGCGACCGCGCCGGGCATGGCGAGGCCCATCGCGCCCCCGACGGAGCCGATGGCCCGCGTCGTCCCGTCCCATCCCCACAGCTTGTGCACCCAGCTGGAGAAATTCCCCGAATCCGTGATGATCGTGGCATCCCGGTCGGCCTTCGCGCGCAGCGCCTGCACGACGCGGCCGAAGTCGACGCCGTTGGGCAGGTCGCGCGGCGCGAAGGCCGCACCCAGCGCGGCGGCATGGGTCTTCTCCGCCCATGCCGTGCGGTCGCCCGCCCGCGTTGCATTGAGGCTCGCCAGCGCCTCCAGCAAGGCCGCCGGGTCCGCCGCCAGCCCCACGTCGGTACGGAAGACGCGCCCGATCTGGCCCGCATCCGGGTAGACGTGGACGAGCGGTTGCCGCGGCACCGGCGCTGAGGGCAGCGTGTAGCCCTGCGTCGCCGTGTCGGTCAGCCGCGTGCCGATGGCAAGGATCAGGTCCGCCTCCGACAGCGTGTCGACCAGCGGCTTCGGGATCTTGAAGCCGAGGTACCCGGCATAGAGCGGCGAGGCATTGTCGAAGATCTCCTGCCGCTTGAAACTCAGTGCGACCGGAACCCCATGATGCGCCGCCGCCCGCGCCAGCGCGGCGCGCCCCCGTTCGCTGTCGAGCGCGCCGCCCGCGATTATCAGCGGACGCTCGGCCTTCTCCAGCAGGTCCGCCACGCGCGCGACATCCTCCTGCGAGGGACCGCCCGCGGCCACGGGCAGCGGCGGCACGACGTCCGCCGCGCATGTGTCCTCCAGCATGTCCTCCGGCAGCACGATCAGCACCGGGCCGGGCGTGCCGGACATGGCGACGTGGAAGGCGCGCGCGACCACCTCGGGCAGGCGTTCGGCGTCGTGCACCTCCCACACGCCCTTGGCCATGTCGGCGAAAGTCTTGCCGTAGTCGACCTCCTGGAAGGCGCCGCGCCCGCGCTCGTGCCGGGCGACCTGCCCGACCAGCAGGACGAGCGGCGCGGCGTCCTGCTCGGCGAGGTGCACCGCAATCGAGGCGTTCGTGGCCCCCGGCCCGCGGCTCACCGCCGCGACACCGGGCCGGCCGGTCAGCTTTGCGTCGGCGAGCGCCATGAAGCCCGCGCCCGATTCGTGGCGCGTCACCACGACATCGATGTCGCTCGCGTCGTGCAGCGCGTCCAGCAACGCGAGATAGCTCTCGCCCGGAACGCAGAACACACGGTCGACGCCATGGGCGCGGAGCGCTTCGACGAGCCGCGCGGCAGCGGTTGAGGCCATGAACGGGAACTCCCTGGTTGAAGTCTTTCGTCGCGGGGCGGCGTCCGCGCCCTTGTCGTGGCCGCCGGTTTCGGCTTAGCCTGATCTGCGAAACAGCGTTCCGCAAGACGGACCGTTCAAGAAGCTGTTCTGCATGACAGGGAGGTCTACACACATGCGTCTTCACGTATATGCTGCGTCCATCGCGGCGGCTTGCGCGATGGCCCTCGGGTCCGCGTCGGCCCAGGACATCAAGCTTCCGGGCCAGATCGCCTGGACGGCCTACGATACGGGCTCGTCGGGCTACAACCAGGCGGTCGCCATCGGCGGCGCGCTGAAGAACGAGCTGGGCGTCGACCTGCGCGTCCTGCCCGGCAAGAACGACGTCTCGCGCAACGAGCCGCTGCGCCAGGGCCGGGTGCAGTTCTCCGCCACCGGCGTCGGCGCGAGTTTCATGGCGCAGGAAGGCGTGTTCGAGTTCGGCGAGAAGCGCTGGGGACCGCAGCCGATCCGCGTGCTGGTCGCGAACAACGGCAACATCAACCTGGCCGTCGGCGTCGCGGGCGACATCGGCGTCAAGACCTATGCCGACCTGAAGGGCAAGCGGGTCGCCTGGGTGCGTGGCGCGCCGGCGCTCAACGTCAACGTGACCGCCTACCTCGCCTTCGCGGGCCTGACCTGGGACGACGTCGAGAAGGTCGAGTTCGGCGGCTTCGGCGACTCCTGGAACGCCATCATCAACGGCCAGGCGGACGCGGCCTTCGCATCGACCGCCTCGGGCAAGGTCTACGAGCTTGAGGCGAGCCCGCGCGGCATCTACTGGCCGCCGCTGCCGCACGACGACAAGGAAGGCTGGGCCCGCCTGAAGAAGGTCGCGCCGTTCTTCCAGCCGAACATGGCGACGGTCGGGGCCGGCATGTCCAAGGACAACCCCTACGAGGGCGGCGCCTATCCCTATCCGGTGCTCACGACCTATGCGAGCCAGGATACGGACCTGACCTACAACATGACCAAGGCCATGGTGGAGATGTTCCCGCAGTACGACGGCAAGGCGCCGGGCATCGGCGGCTGGGCGCTCGACCGGCAGAACTTCGAATGGGCCGTTCCCTATCACGACGGCGCCATCCGCTTCTTCAAGGAAAAGGGCGTCTGGACCGATGCCGCCCAGGCGCACAACGACCGCCTGATCGAGCGTCAGCGCGTTCTCGCCCAGGCGTGGGAAGAGGCGATGACCCTCGATGTCGCGGACGACAAGTGGGAAGAGACGTGGCTCAAGAAGCGCCGCATGGCCCTCGAGGGCGCGGGCTTCGACCCCGTCTTCTGATCGCGCCATCGCACCAGACGTCCTGAAACGGCGTCCTTCGAAGAACCCTTGAGGGGCGGTTGCAAGGCCGCCCCTCTTTCGATCCGGTTCCAGCGTGCACGCCTCCGGCCGCCGCGGCGGCCCGTGCAGACGCGCCACAAGTGTCGAGATTGCCATGTCGAACGCGCCCGATCAGACCGCAGGTCCTTCCCCGGACGGCCAGCCGCCCGCCAAGGCGATCGCCGACGGCGTGCGCACCCGCGCGCTGACCGGCCTGCCGAAGCTCATCGTTGTCCTGCTCACGGCCGGCGCCCTTCTGGTCTCGGTCAACCAGCTCTTCAACCTGCAGCTGTTCGGCGTGGTCGTGCTGGAGGGCGCCTATCTCTACCTGCTGGCGGGGGCGTTCCTGGCAATCACCTTCATGGTCTTCCCTCCCTTCGCGACCGAACGCGACAGCGTGCCGTGGTACGATGCGCTCCTTGCGGCGGTATCGCTCGCCGTGGCGTTCTGGTTCGCCTGGACTTCGGATCAGAGCCTGACGGAGGGGTGGGAGTACGCCGCCCCCGACGAGGCCCGATATCTCTCCATCGTCCTCTGGGTTCTGGTGCTGGAGGCGGCGCGGCGCGCGGGCGGCACCGTCATCTTCTTCGTCGTGCTGTTCTTCGGCCTCTACCCCACCTTCGCGGACATGGTGCCGGGGCCGGTCTCGGGCTATCCGCTGCCCTTCTGGGACGCCATCCCCTTCCACATGATCTCGAGCGAAAGCTCCTTCGGCATCCCGATGCGCGCGTTCGGCACGCTCGTCATCGGCTTCATCGTCTTCGGCGCGGCGCTGCAGATGACGGGCGGCGGCGCCTTCTTCAACAATCTGGCGCTCGCCATGGTCGGCCATCTGCGCGGCGGCGCGGCCAAGGTCGCGATCTTCGCCAGCGGCTTCATGGGGTCGATGTCTGGCAGCGTGATCTCGAACGTGCTGACCACGGGCGCGGTCTCCATCCCGGCCATGAAGAAGTCGGGCTTCCCGGCGCGCTACGCCGCGGGGACGGAGGCGTGCGCGTCGACCGGCGGCGTGCTGATGCCGCCTGTCATGGGCACGACCGCCTTCATCATGGCGTCGTTCCTCGGCATCCCCTACATCCATATCGCGCTCGCCGCGGCGATCCCGTCGGTCCTCTATTACTTCGGCCTGTTCGTGCAGATCGACGCCTATGCCGCGCGGCGCGGGCTCAAGGGCATGCCGCGCGAGGAGCTGCCCTCGATGCGCGAGACGATGAAGAGCGGCTGGTTCTATCTCTTCGTCTTCGGGCTTCTGATCGTATTCCTGATGGTGCTCAGGCAGGAAACGTGGGCCCCCTTCTACGCAACCGCCCTTCTTCTGGTGATCAACCAGTTCTCCAGGACGCACCGCCTGTCGCTGTCCGGCTTCTTCAACCTCGCCTTCGCCATCGGCAAGGCGCTGGCGGAGCTTGTGGCCGTACTGCTCGGCATCGGCCTCGTGGTGGGCGCTTTCTCGGCCACGGGTCTGGCCGGCACGCTCGTCAACGACCTCGTGTTCCTGGCGGGCGGCTCCGTCTTCATGCTGCTGCTGATGGGGGCGATCACCAGCTTCATCTTCGGCATGGGGATGACGGTGACGGCCTGCTACATCTTCCTCGCCGTCGTGCTTGCGCCCGCGCTCGTGCAGGCGGGCCTGAACGAGCTGGCCGTGCACCTCTTCATCCTCTACTGGGGCATGGTGTCCTTCATCACGCCGCCGGTGGCGCTGGGCGCGTTCGCGGCCGCGACTCTTGCCCGGACGAGTGCGATGGGCGCGGGGTTCGAGGCGATGCGCCTCGGCTCCGTCATCTACATCGTGCCGTTCTTCTTCGTGCTGAACCCCGCCCTGATCGGCGAGGGCGGCGCGATCAACGTGACCCTCAACATCGCCACGGCGCTCGTCGGC
>JAJLJT010000260.1:0-7192 GCA_033844555.1 Alphaproteobacteria bacterium
CGGCCGGAATCGGTCCGGCCCACGCCGAGGAAGAAGCCGGGGTCGCCCTCCTCGTAGACGAGGCGGTTCTCCTCCATGCCCAGACGGTGCGCCCAGACGCGGCAGGGGCGGTGGTTGTCGTCAAGCTCCGTCCAGAAGAGCACTTCGCCCGCCGCGTCCCAGGCGAAGGAACCCGACGCATGCTCGATCACGTCGGTGAGCAGCTTGCCGGTCGCCGTCTCGATCACGTGAAGCTCGTAGAACTCCCCGCCCGTGAAATCGACGGCGTAGGCGAAGAGGCGATGGTCGGGCGAGTGCTCCACCGCGATGACGCGGCAGAAGGCGCGCCCCTCGGCCAGCGCGTTCTCGTCGAGCAGGATTTCCTCCGGCCCGTCGAGCCCGCGCGTGCGGCAGTGGAGCGGATAGTCGCGGCCCGCCTCGAACCGGCGGTAGTAGTAGAAGGCGCCGTCGCGGGCGGGGACCGAGCTGTCGTCCTCCTTGATCCGGGCCTTCAGTTCCTCGAACAGCGTCTCCTGAAGGTCCGCGGTGCCGGCGAGGGCGGCGTCGACGCGGGCGTTCTCGGCGTCGAGAAAGGCGCGGATGTCGGCTTGCAGGACGGCGGGGTCGCGCATGACCGCCTGCCAGTTCGGGTCGCGCAGCCAGGCGTAGGGGTCGGCGGCGGTCGCGTCGGGACGGGGGGCGGTGGTCATGGGGAAACCTCTGCTGCCGGAACGGCTCATCGTGCGGGTCTCCAGATATGACCGGGCGGGGCGCACGTCAAATCCGCCGGGGATGGTGGGAGAAGATATGGGGGCTGGCAAATCGCGGCGCGGAGACTAGAGTGCGGCGCGCCGGGGGCGTTCGTCGAAATCCGTTGCAGACCTGTTGGCCGGAGCCGCCATGCAAAGCCAAGCGCCGATCGTGAGGGACCTCGTGCTCGTGGGCGGGGGGCATGCGCATGTCGGCGTGCTGCGCCGCCTCGCCATGAAGCCGGTTCCGGGCGTGCGCATCACCCTGATCAACCGCGACGCGATGACGCCCTATTCGGGGATGCTGCCGGGCTATGTCGCGGGGCACTACACCCACGACGAGTGCCACATCGACCTCGTACCGCTGTCGGCGTTCGCGGGCGCGCGCTTCGTGGAGGCGGAGGTGACGGGCCTCGACCCCGAACGGCGGCTGGTGCACCTGAAGGACCGGCCCTCCATCGCCTACGACCTCGTGTCGCTGAACCTGGGCTCGGCGCCGTCGTTTCAAGGTGTGCCGGGGGCGGCGGAGCACACGACGCCCGTGAAACCCATCGCGGGCTTCGTGCAGCGCTGGCAACGCATCCTCAAGCGCGCGGGAACCACGGGCGCGCCGCTGAAGATCGGTGTCGTGGGCGGCGGCGCGGGCGGAGTGGAACTGATCCTGGCCATGGCCTACCGGCTGCGGCGGGAGCGGGCGAAGCGCGGTCTCGACGCCGATGCGCTGAGCTTCCACCTGATCCAGGGCGCGAAGATGCTGCTGCCGACGCACCCGGACGGCGTGCGCGAGAAGCTGAAGGCGAAGCTGAAGGAACGCGGCATCGCGGTGTCGCGCGGATGCCGGATCGTGCGGGCCGAGGAGGGTGCGCTGATCGCGGAGAACGGCGCGCAATTCGACCTCGACGAGGTGCTGTGGACGACGCAGGCAGGCCCCGCGCCCTGGCTGGAGGACACGGGCCTCGACGTCGACAAGCGCGGCTTCGTGACCGTGCAGGCGACCTTGCAGTCGACGAACTATCCCAATGTGTTCGCGGCGGGCGACGTGGCGCACGTGCTGGAGCATCCGCGCGAGAAGGCGGGCGTCTTCGCGGTGCGGCAGGGGCCGCCGCTCGCCGACAATCTGGCGCGCGTGCTGCGCGGGGAAGCGCCCAAGCCCTTCAAGCCGCAGTCGTCCTTCCTGACGCTGATCTCCACCGGCGACAGGTACGCGGTGGGCGCGAAGGGGCCGCTGGTCTTCGCGGGAGGCTGGGCGTGGACCTGGAAGGACCATATCGACCGGAAATTCATGCGCCGGTTCAACGACTTGCCGGAGATGGAGGCGGACGCGCCGGACCTGAAGGGCGCGGCTGAGGGCGTCGCGGAGGCGCTGGGCGAGGGGATGCGCTGCGGCGGCTGCGGCGCGAAGGTCGGCGCGCGGGTGCTGAGCCGGACGCTGAGTGGCCTGAGGCCCGTGCCGCGCACCGACGTGCTGGCGGGTATCGGCGACGACGCCGCGGTGCTGACCGTGCCCGAGGGCTGCGTGCAGGTGCAGACGGTCGATCATTTCCGCGCGTTTCTGGACGATCCCTATCTGCTGGGTGAGATCGGCGCGCTGCACGCCATGAGCGACGTGTGGGCGATGGGCGCGGCGCCGCAGGCGATCTTCCCCATGGTCACGCTGCCGCCGATGACGCCGGAGAAGCAGGAGACGACGCTGGCCGAGGTCATGGCGGGGGTGGCCGCGGCGGCGAAGCGCGCGGGCGCGGCCATCGCGGGCGGGCACACGGCGGAAGGGGCCGAAATGGCCATCGGTTTCGCGGTCACCGGCCTTGCGCCGCGCGACCGGGTGATGGGCAAGGCGGGGGCCGAGCCCGGCGACGCGCTGATCGTGACGAAGCCCATCGGGACGGGCGTGATCCTGGCCGCCAACATGGCCGGAAAGGCGAAGGGGCGCTGGCTGTCGGCCGCGATCGCCGCGATGCGGCAGAGCAATGCGGAGGCCGCGCGCGTGCTTCTGAAGCACGGGGCGCACGCGCTGACCGACGTGACGGGCTTCGGGCTCGCCGGACATCTGAGCGAGATGCTGCACGCGGGCGGCGTGGCCGCCGACGTCGAGGCGGAGGCGGTGCCCCTGTTGCCCGGGGCCGAAGCGCTGGCCGGGGCGGGCGTGCGCAGCACCCTGATGCCGGAGAACAAGCGGATCGCGCGCGGCATCGGCGCGGACGAGACGCTGCAGGCGAGCCCGCGCTACGATCTTCTGTTCGATCCGCAGACCGCGGGCGGCTTGCTGGCGGCGGTGCCCGAGGACCGGGCAGGCGAGGCGATGACGGCGCTGGAGGCCGCGGGCGTCACCGGCGCGGCGATCGTCGGGCGCGTCGTGGCGGCGCGTGTCGGCAGCCCGCGCATCGTGCTGGGCTGAGCAGGGTCAGGCGGGCTCCCGCACGCTGTCCCTCAGCCGGGCGGCAAGCGCGGCAAGGGTTTCGGGCGAAAGGTCGGGGAGGTCGATCCGCCCCGCGAAGGTCCGCCCCTCGCGCCGCAGCGAGCGGCGGTAGGCGGGGTCGTAGTGCTCCACCAGCAGCGCCTCGACCAGCGCGGGCCATTGGCGCGCGGCAATGAGCGCGCGCCAGCGGTCCAGCGTCTCGTGCCCGTGCATCGCGGTGAGGGGCGCCAGCGTCTCCGCCACGCGGTCGGGCATGTCGAGGAAATAGGCGTAATCGTCGAGGATATGAGCGACGCGCGCGGCAAGCGGGGCGGCGATCTCCACCACCGGGGCGGCCTGCATCGCGGCCCAGACGGCGGGCGGGACCGTCAGGTTGCCGACCTTGCTCGATTCCGATTCAACCCAGATCGTGCGGCCCGGTTCGGCCGCGTCGAGGGCGGCCAGGATGCCGCTCTCGAACATCTTCTGCGCGGGCTGCGGCTCGGTCGGGTGGCGGCCGAGAAGCGAGCCCTTGTGGTTGGCCAGCCCCTCCAGATCGAGCACCGGCTCGCCCGCGTCGGCAAGCGCATGCAGCAGGCGCGTCTTGGCGGTACCGGTCAGCCCCCCGATCACGCGGAAGCGCCAGCCGGGCCGGTCCTCGTAAAGCCGCTTCGTCACGTGGCGGCGGTAGCGGCGGTAGCCGCCGTCGAGCACGCTCACCCGCCAGCCGATGGCGGCGAGGATCGTGGCCATGGAGCCCGAGCGCTGCCCGCCGCGCCAGCAATAGACGAGCGGGCGATAGCCGCCGTCCTTCTCCGCGAAGTGGCTCTCGATATGGGCGGCGATGTTGCGGGAAATGATCGCCGCGCCCAGCTTGCGCGCGGTGAAGGGGCTTTCCTGCTTGTAGATCGTGCCGACGCGGGCGCGTTCGGCATCGCTGAGCACGGGAAGCGAAATCGCGCCGGGGATATGGTCCTCGGCATATTCGGACGGGCTGCGGACGTCGATCACCTCGTCATAGGGCGAGGTGTCGAGATCGTCCGTGACCGTCGGCGCGCGTGTCACTCCCCCTCGGGCTCCAGCTTGAGGGCGTGCCCGTTGATGCAATAGCGCAGGCCCGTGGGCGCAGGGCCGTCGGGGAAGACATGGCCCAGGTGCGCATCGCAGCGCGCGCAGAGCACCTCCGTCCGGCGCATGAAGAGCTTGCGGTCTTCCTTCTCGGCGATCGCGTCCGGGGCGGCCTTGTCATAGAAGCTCGGCCAGCCGGTGCCGGAGTCGAACTTCGTTTCCGAGGAGAAGAGCGGCGCGCCGCAGCAGACGCAGGCGTAGGTGCCCTTCTCCTTGCTGTCCCAGTAGGGGCCGGTGAACGCCCGCTCGGTCCCTGACTGGCGCGTGATGCGGTACTGCTCCGGCGTGAGCAGCTTGCGCCATTCCGCATCCGTGCGGGTTACCTTGGCAGAGGTGGTCGTGTCGGTCATGGCCTCTCGCTCCTCGCAGTCCGTGTGTCCCGATACCGGGGGACATAGGGTGCCGGTCCGCCCCTGTCAGGGGTCAGGGATAGACGAGGGTCAGAACCTCGGCCACCAGGGCGGGGCGGTCGGCGCCGTCGATCTCGACCGTGACCTCCTGGGTCAGCTGGCGGGCGGCGCCGCGCGCCTCGATCGCCTTCAGGGTGACACGGGCGCGCACGCGGCTGTCGACCGGAACCATGGAGGTGAAGCGCACCTTGTTGGAGCCGTAGTTGATGCCCATGCTGGCATAGGCGTGCTTCACGATCTGACCCATCAGCAGCGGCAGGAGGGAGAGCGTCAGATAGCCGTGGGCGATGGTCGACTTGGTCGGCAACTCCTCGCGCGCACGCACAGGGTCCACGTGGATCCACTGATGATCGCCGGTCGCGTCGGCAAAGGCGTTGATCCGGTCCTGGTCGATGGTCACCCAGTCGGACACGCCCAGTTCCCTGCCCACGAGGCCGTCCAGTTCCGCCATGCTCTCGATCACGCGCATCCCGTTGTTTCTCCCTCTCGTTTCGGGGCGTTCGCCCGGTTTTCCACCGTCGAGATAAGCGCGTCGGCGCGCCCGCGTCCAGCGCCGCGCGCCCGCCTGGGCGTTTAACCCGTCGTTAAACGTCCAATTCTAGATTCATTGCTCGTGTCGGCGAAGCGGGGGTGCGCCAGCGGGCGGCCTGAAGGTGCGGGAAACTCTTGGTGGCGATCGCGATGGAAAGTCAGAAGAACGGCGAACTCTCCGGTGTGCGGGTCCTCCTGGTCGAGGACAATCCCGTGAACCAGATCGTCGCGCAGGAGAACCTTCTTGCGCTGGGCTGCAACGTCGACCTGGCGGACGACGGGCTCATGGCCCTCGACCGCTGGTCCTCCGGCAGCTACGACATCATCTACATGGACTGCGCGATGCCCAACATGGACGGGCTGCAGGCGACGCGCGAAATCCGCCGCCGCGAGCGCGAGCAAGGACCCGACCGGCACACCACGATCGTCGCGCTGACCGCCCATTTCCAGAAAGAGAACCGCGACGAGTGTTTCGAGGCCGGCATGGACGACTTCATGACCAAGCCGTTCACGCGCGACGAGCTGAAGCAGATGCTGACGCGCTGGACGAGCTGACCCGGCCCCTTGCAGGACACCCGCTGGCGCGCACGGCCGGCGGACGCGAAACGCCCGCCCCGGATTACCTCCGCGGCGGGCGTTTTCGTAGGCGGCGCGGATCAGGCGACGTTGCCGCCGCCCTTGGGACGCTGGATCGCGAAGACCTCGTCGATCACGGCGTAGTCCATGTAGCCGAGCCGGGCGATGGGCCGGATGCTGGGCACGTCGACGAACCCGTCCTTGATGACCGCATCGTCGATGTGGATGCCGATCACCTCGCCGATCACCATCAGGTTCTCGTGCCCCTCGGTGGTGCAGGGAAGCTCCAGCGACTTCCACGTCCGGCACTCGAAATGCACGGGCGAGGCGGCGACGCGCGGCGGCTTGACGAGGCGGGAGGGCACCAGCTCCAGACCGGTCTCGCCCGCCTCGCTGACGCCGTAGTCGTAGGGCGCGGACGACTGGTTCATCTGCATCCGGAGATCCCAGGTCGCGATGTTGAAGACGAACTCGCCGGTCTCGACCGCGTTGCGCGCCGTGTCCTTCGAGGGGCCGTGCGATTCCTTGCGGCTGTTCGAGGTGAACATGACCATCGGCGGCTGGTCGGCCACCGCGTTGAAGAAGCTGTAGGGCGCGAGGTTGACGCGGCCGTCGGCGTCGACCGTCGAAATCCAGCCGATCGGGCGCGGCACGACGCAGGCCTTGAACGGGTTGCGCGGCAGGCCGTGCGGCTGGGATGTCTCGTAGAACATGGAGTGTGCTTCCCCCGGTGTTGGTTTTTTGTCCCCTGTACCATGGCGCGAATGGACGCGCTGGCAAGAGCATGATATTCACCCGAGGGTGAGGGGCAGGGTTGCCCGCAAGGAAAATACATGTCCGTGCGTCTGGTGACATCGCGACGACGACCCACAGGCCGGAGCATCCGCTCCGCCGCCTGACGCCGCCTCGTGCGCGCCCGCGCGCCCGTTCCGGCACTTCAAGCGATCAGACCCGCGACCGGCAGCAAGGCTGCCAACGCCGATACGGACGCCGCATCCATGTCACAGATGATTCCCGAACTGCCGGAACACGCCGGCACCGTCGAAGACCTGCTCGAACTCTGCTTCGGGCCGGGCCGCTATGCCAAGACCGCCTACCGGCTGCGCGAGGGCGTGGAGCCGGAGCCCGGCCTGTCGTGGCTGTGGGAGGACGACGGCGAGATCCAGGCCACCATCCGTTACTGGCCGGTGCTGATCGCGGGCAAATGGCCCGCGCTGATGCTGGGGCCGCTCGCCGTGCTGCCGCGGCTGCAGGGAACCGGGCTGGGGCGGGCGCTGATGCGCCACACGCTCGACCTCGCCCGCGAGATGGGCCACGAACGGGTGTTCCTCGTGGGCGACGAACCCTATTACGCGCGCGTCGGCTTCAGCAGGGCGGCGGGCAAGGGCCTCGACATGCCGGGCCCGGTCGACCATGCGCGGCTG
>JAJLJT010000261.1:0-5845 GCA_033844555.1 Alphaproteobacteria bacterium
GAGTAGGGCGGCACGCCCCTTGCGGAAATGGACAAGCGCGGCGCGGATCGGCTAAAACCCCGCGCGCTGGAACGAGGACACCGCGGGCGCCGGCATGGCTGCCCGCGCGGCACGGAGAGCGAGCATGGCTGGGCATTCGCAATTCAAGAACATCATGTACCGGAAGGGTGCGCAGGACGCCAAGCGCGCCAAGGTGTTCGCCAAGCTGAGCCGCGAGATCACCGTGGCCGCGAAGCTCGGCGGCTCCGACCCGGCGATGAACCCGCGCCTGCGCCTTGCCGTGCAGAACGCGCGCGCGGAAAACATGCCCAAGGACAATATCGAGCGGGCGATCAAGAAGGCCGAGGGCGGCGACGCCGACACCTATGAGGCGATCCGCTACGAGGGTTATGGCCCCGGCGGCGTGGCGATCCTCGTCGAGGCGCTGACCGACAACCGCAACCGCACGGCGGGCAGCGTGCGCGCGGCCTTCTCCAAGAACGGCGGCGCGATGGGCGAGACGGGCTCGGTCTCCTTCATGTTCGACCGGGTGGGCGAGATCGTCTTCAAGCCCGATGCGGGCGACGCGGAAGCCGTGCTGGAGGCCGCGATCGAGGCGGGCGCCGACGACGTGGTTACGGACGATGGAGGCCACACCGTCGTCTGCGCGTTCGAGGCGATCGGCGAGGTGTCCTCCGCGCTCGAGCAGGCGCTGGGCGAGCCGGAAACCGTCAAGGTCGTCTGGAAGCCCCAGAACACCACGCCAGTCGACGCGGAAAAGGCCGAGACGCTGATGAAGCTGATCGGCACGCTGGAGGACGACGACGACGTGCAGGCCGTCTTCTCGAACTTCGAGGTCGACGAGGAGACGCTGGCGAAGCTGACGGCGGCCTGAGGGGCCTGTCTTTCCCGCCCCGCGTTCCCCTTTTCTTCCCGGCCTCGCTTTCGCGCGGAGGCGTTTCGCGCTAACGCTTGAGCCATGGTGGCCCAGGCGATTCGCATCCTCGGACTCGATCCCGGACTCCGGCGGACCGGCTGGGGCGTCGTGGAGATCATGGGCTCGCGCCTGCGCCATGTGGCGAACGGGGTGGTGGGCTCCGACGGGACCGACGATCTGGCCCGGCGCCTGCTCGCCCTGCACGACGGCCTGGGCGAGGTGATCGCGGGGTTCGCGCCCGACGAAGCCGCGGTCGAGAAGACCTTCGTGAACAAGGATCCGGTGGCGACGCTGAAGCTCGGCCAGGCGCGCGCGATCTCGCTTCTCGTACCGGCGCGCGCGGGGCTGCGGGTGGCGGAATACGCGCCCAATCTCGTCAAGAAATCCGTGGTCGGCGTGGGCTTGGCGGGGAAGGAGCAGGTGCAGCACATGGTCCGCCTGCTGCTGCCGGGCGTGACGCTCGAAGGCCCCGATTCGGCCGATGCGCTGGCGGTCGCGATCTGCCACGCGCACCACCGCGGCCAGCGCACGCTTGCGGAGGCGGTGCGATGATCGGCCTGCTGCGCGGCGCGATCGAGGCGGTGGACGGCGACAGCGTGCTGATCGACGTGAACGGCGTCGGCTACATCGTCCATGTCTCGGCCCGCACGCTGCAGGCGCTGCCGCGCACCGGCGCGCCGGCCACGCTTTTCGTCGAGACGCAGGTGCGCGAGGACGCGATCACGCTCTACGGTTTTGCGACGCAAGCGGAGAAGGCGTGGTTCCGCAAGCTGACGAGCGTGCAGGGCGTGGGCGCGCGGGTCGCGCTTGCGGTTCTGGGCACGCTCCGGCCGGACGAGCTGACGGCGGCCATCGCGCTGCAGGACAAGACGGCCGTGGTGCGCGCGCCAGGCGTCGGGCCGAAGCTCGCCCAGCGTATCGTCAACGAGCTGAAGGACAAGGCGCTGCCGGAAAGCCTCGCCGCGCTGACGCGGGTTCCCGCTGCAGAGGGCGCGGGCGCACCCGCCCCGGACGCGGGCGACCTCGACGCCGAGGAGGCGACTCGCCGCGATGCGATGTCCGCGCTCGTCAATCTCGGATACGCGCTGGCCGACGCGAACCGCGCGGTGCTGGCCGCCTGGGGCACGGGCGCGCGGGAGGTTGACGGCCTGATCCGCGGCGCGCTGAAGGAGCTGGCGCGATGAGCGGGCGTCTCGTGCACCCCGACGCGCAGGGCGAGGATGCGGGCGAGACGAGCTTGCGCCCCCTCTCGCTCGACGACTTCACGGGCCAGAAGAAGGCGCGGGAGAACCTGCGCATCTTCATCGAGGCGGCGCGCACGCGCGGCGACGCGCTCGACCATGTGCTGCTCTCGGGGCCGCCGGGCCTCGGCAAGACGACGCTGGCGCAGATCGTGGCGCGGGAGCTTGGCGTGAATTTCCGCGCGACCGCCGGACCGGTGATCGCCAAGGCGGGCGACCTTGCCGCAATCCTGACCAACCTGGAGGCGCGCGACGTCCTCTTCATCGACGAGATCCACCGGCTGAACCCGGCAGTGGAGGAAATCCTCTACCCGGCGATGGAGGATTTCGTGCTCGACCTCGTGATCGGGGAGGGACCCGCGGCGCGTACCGTGCGCATCGACTTGCAGCCGTTCACGCTGGTGGGCGCGACCACGCGCTCCGGCCTCATCTCGACGCCCTTGCGCGACCGGTTCGGCATCCCGGTCCGGCTCGACTACTACACCGACGACGAACTGCTCTCCATCGTGCGGCGCGGTGCGCGGCTTCTGGGGGCTGAGATGGCGGAGGACGGCGCGGCCGAGATCGCCCGGCGCGCGCGCGGCACCCCGCGCATCGCGGGCAGGCTCCTGCGCCGCGTGCGCGACATCGCGGCGGTCGAGGGCTCGGGCATCATCGACCGCGGTGTGGCCGACCGCGCGCTCAACCCCCTGGAGGTGGATGCCCGCGGGCTCGACGCCCTCGACCGGCGCTATCTGAACACGCTCGCCAACGGGTTCGGCGGCGGGCCGGTCGGCGTGGAGACCATCGCCGCCGCCCTGTCGGAGGCGCGCGACGCGCTTGAGGAGGTGATCGAGCCCTTCCTGATCCAGCAGGGACTGCTGCAGCGCACGCCGCGCGGACGGATGCTCACCGGCAACGCGTGGGAGCACCTGGGCCTGCCGCGTCCCGAGGGCAGCGCCCCTCCTGCCAGCGATCTGTTCGGGAAGGGCTGATGCACGGGCGGCACCCCGAAACAGGCGTGCTTGCGGACGGCGTCCATCGCCTGCCGGTGCGGGTCTATTACGAGGACACCGACACCGCCGGCATCGTCTATTACGCGAACTGGCTGCGCTTCCTGGAACGTGGCCGGACGGAATATATCCGCGCGCTGGGCGTCCGTCAGAGCGACCTGTTGACCGGCGACGACTGGCGCGCCTTCGCGGTGCGCCGGGTCGAGGTGGACTATCTGGCGCCAGCGCGTCTGGACGACGCGCTCGTCGTGGAGACCTGGGTGGAGGAGGCGCGGGGCGCGAGCCTCGTCATGGGGCAGAGGGTCACGCGCGCGGGGCGCACGCTGATCGCGGCGCGCGTGCGCGTCGCGTGCATCGATGCGGCGGGGAAGCCGCGGCGCATCGATCCGGAGGTGCGCGCCGCGCTCGTCCCGGTGGCCGGTCCGGCTGCGGGCCCGGCGAAATGACGCGCCCAAATTTGGACCAAATGGTCGGGCCCCCTGCCCACGTCGCGGCGGGGGGCTTGAGTCGCCGCGGCGCGCCGGGGCCGAAGGGACCGTAACAGAGGCCTGAGAAGGGGAATGAGGGACTGATGGAGAGCGAGATCGTCGGGGCGGCCGCATCGGCTGGAGAGTTTTCGATGTGGGCGCTGTTCCTGCGCGCCGACCTCGTGGTGAAGGCGGTCATGATCGCGCTGCTGCTCGCCTCGGTCTGGTCGTGGGCGATCATCTTCGAGAAGCTGACGCTGATGGCCCGGCTTCGCCGCAAGGCGCGCGCCTTCGAGGACGAGTTCTGGTCCGGCGAGCCGGTCGACGGCCTCTACGATGAGGTCAAGGAGAAGCCCAATCACCCGATGGCGCGCGTGTTCGTCTCCGGCATGCGCGAATGGCGCCGCGGCCACGTCGACGGCAAGCCCACGCCCGGTCTGAAGGAGCGGGTGGAGCAGTCCATGTCCTCCACCTTCGCCCGCGAGATGGAGCGGCTGGACAGGTCTCTCGGCTTTCTTGCGAGCTGCGGTGCGGTCGCGCCCTTCGTCGGACTGTTCGGCACGGTCTGGGGCATCATGAACAGCTTCCGCGCCATCGCGGCCTCGCAGAACACGAGCCTCGTGGTCGTCGCGCCCGGCATCGCGGAGGCGCTCTTCGCAACCGCGCTGGGCCTGCTGGCAGCCATCCCGGCGGTCATCTTCTACAACAAGATCACCGGCGACATCGGGCGCTACGCCGGCCGGGTCGAGGCGTTCGCGGACGATTTCATCGCGCTGGTCAGCCGCCATTCGGACCGGAGGCCGTCCTGATGGGTGCGAGCCTCGGAACGGGTGCGGGCGGCAACGGCCGGCGCAAGCTCTTCTCCGGCGGTGGCGCGCGGGCGCGGATGTCGTACCGCCCGATGGCGGAAATCAACGTCACGCCCTTCGTCGACGTCATGCTGGTGCTGCTGATCGTGTTCATGGTGGCCGCCCCGTTGCTGACCGTCGGCGTGCCGGTGGAACTGCCGAAAACGCAGGCACGCGCGCTGCCCTTCGACCAGGAAGAACCGCTCACCATCACCGTCGACGGCGATGGCAGGGTGTTCATCCAGGAAACGGAAGTGCCGCTCGACGGCCTTGTCGCCAAGATCGCCGCGATCCGGGCCGCGCGCGACAACGACCGGCTCTACATCAAGGCGGACCGCGGCGTGGATTACGGCAAGGTCATGGTGGTGATGGGGCGCCTCAACCAGGGCGGCTTCACCAAGATCGGCCTCGTGACCGAGCCCGAGCCCGAGGCCGGGCGCTGAGCCCCGAAAGGTGAGGGAAGGACCGCCCCCGCATGCGCCGTTCGATTGCCTTGTCGCTTGGTCTGCACGCCGCCGTCGCCGCGGCGGCGGTCGTGACGTGGCCGCATGCGGCGCGCACGCCGATGATGGACGCGGGCGCCATCGGGGTCGAGGTGGTGCTGCCGGGCGCGGCCGAGCTGCAGGGACCGGCGCAGATGGAGGAGGTGACGGCGCCCTCCGCCGAGGCGACAGCCGATCCGATCGCCGACGCGATCGCCAGCCTGCCGCCGGAGGAGGCCGTGCAGCCGGATACCCCGCCCGCCCCCCCGCCGCCGCCTGAGACGCCTGCGGCAGAGACGCCGCTTCCGGACGCCCCCGCGCCCGACCCCGACGCCGCGACGCTGGTGCCGGCCGTGACGGAGACGCCGCCGCCGGTCAAGGCGGCCGAGCCCGCGCCGGAACAGGTGCCGCCGCCCCCGCCGCGCCCGGCCGAGACGGTGCAAGCTGCCGAGCCTGCGCCCGAGACGGCGAAGGCCGAGCCTGTCGAGACGCCCGAACCGGCGCCGGAGCCGGCGCCCGAACCCGTCAGGGAACCGGCGAAGCAGCCCGAAACGGCGAAAGCCGAGCCTGTGCCGGTGGAACCGCAGAAGGCCGAAACGGTCGAGCCGGAACCCGAGAGAGAGCCGAAAACCGACGTCGCTGCCGCGCCGGTACCCAAGAGCAAACCGACGCCGCCGCCCGCACCCAGGCAGGAGCGGGCCGAGGCCCCGAAGCCCAAGGCGCCGGCGCCCACCGCGACGTCCTTTCTTGATCGGGTTGCCGCAGCCGTGGACAATGCCCGCACCGCGCCCCCTGCCGCAGCACGCAGCGCCGGGCAGGCGCGCGTGGGGGTCGGCTCCGGTCTGACGGATACCGAGCGAGACCGGCTGCGCCGCCAGGTCTCGCGCTGCTGGCGGGAG
>JAJLJT010000262.1:0-28387 GCA_033844555.1 Alphaproteobacteria bacterium
GCAACATGGATGCGCCTGCACCTCTCCCGGCCTGCAGCGTTCAACGCGGAGAAGTGTGGCACGGCCGGAAGCGGCGGGGAAAGATTTCTGCAGACGGGCCCCCGGGGGGAGGCCTCAGGCCGCCGGGCCGATGAAACCGGGTCCCGCCGGCGGCGCGAGGAAGAGGCTGATCCCGGCGGCGGCAACGAACAGCCCCGCGGCAAGCCCGATGCCGCCCGCGGCGAGGCCGAGCAGGACGCCCCGGCCCGAGAACAGGCGCAGAGCGGCGGACCGGGCGCCGACGCTGAGTGCGGCGATCAGCGCGACCGTCGCGGCTGTGCCCACCGCCATGGCGAAGGTCGCGGCGATCCCGATGGGCAGGATGCCGTTGGCCCAGGCGAAGACGAGGACGAGGATCGCGCCCGTGCAGGGCCGCAAACCCACCGAGACGGCAACGGCGGCCATGTCGCGCAGCCTGCGCGCAGCAAGCGCCATCTCCGGCGTGACGGCATGGGCGTGGCCGCACGCCGCCCCGTGCCCGCAGTCCTCGCCGTGAACGTGATCGTGGTGGTGATGTGCGTGGCCGTGGGCGGGCGTGCGCATCACCCCGAGGGTGGCAAGCAGGGCGCGCGCCGCGCGGATCGCGAGCCAGACGCCGATGAGCGCGATCAGCAGGTAGCTCGCCCGTTCCAGCCAGCCGGACAGCGCACCGATGCGCGATTGGGTGATGCCGACGGCGAGCGCGACCGCGACGACAAGCACGATGGCGCTTACCGCCTGCACGACCGCGGCGGCGGCAGACAGCGCGATGCCGCGGCGCAAGCCGTCCCCCGTCGCCAGCAGGTAGGCGGAGATCACGGCTTTCCCGTGGCCCGGCCCCGCTGCGTGGACGACGCCGTAAAGGAAGCTGAGCCCCATAAGCGTCAGCGCGGGCGCGGACCAGGGATCGGCGCGGAGCGCCGCGACGGCCTCGGCCAGGTCGCGGTGCAGGCGGCCTTGCGCGGCGGCGATCCATGCGGTGAATGCCTCGAACAGGCCCGGCTCGGCGGCAGGCGCTGGCGCACCGCCCCCGCCCGGCAGCGCGAAGGGCGAGCCCGTCTGCGCCAGCGCGAGGCCTGTCCCCGCGAGCAACAGAACCGCCGCGGCGGCAAGCGTCAGGGGGCGCATGTGAGGCGGACCACGCTCGCGTATTGCGCGGCGACGCTGCGCACCGCGACGCCGTCGCCCAGCGCGCTGTCGGCAAGCGTCTGCCATTCGCCGCCGTCCTTCGGCGGCTCGACCGCGACGCGGCAGGCATCGGCGGCGTTTTCTCCGAGCGCCGCGGCCTCGCTCTCCGCCATGTCGAGCGCGACATAGTAGGTCGGATCGTAGCTGCGCACCTCGAGATCGCCGAGCGCGCCATCGACGGGCGCGGCCAGCGGCGCGGTGAAGGCGAGCATGAGACGGCCGTCGCGGTTCTCCGCCAGTCCCTCGGTGGCATCGGCGATGTCGATGATCGCGCCGCCGCTGGTGACCTCCATGAAATAGTCGTACTCGCGCAGGCTATCGAGGTAGCCGGCGGCAAGCGGCACGAGCTCCTCGGCCGACGCCGTGCCGTCCTTGTCGGTATCGACCTCCGACAGCGCGAAGGCGGAAAAGAGCGCGTCGAACAGCCATTCCGCGCGCACGCCCGTGACGCGGCCGTCGGCGTCGAACAGCAGCGTGTTGCGCACGTCGACCCAGACATGCGGATGCGCCGCCGCGGGCAGCGAGACCCCGGCAAGGCCAAAGGCGCACAGCACAGCCGCCACGGTGGGCGCCAGAGGTCGGGTCAGAGCGCGGGCCAGAGGGCGGGCGTTTCTGCTCATCGATGCGGTTCCCGGCACGGTCGAATCCCCGACACGTTCTCGATCCAGAATGTGCCCCTTTCAAGACGTGGAGCAAGGCGGAACAGGGCAAAATCCCGTCAGGCCGGCTCCGGCACGGCATCGGGAGGGGGCGGCGCGGCGACGAGGCGCGGCATGAGGTGGAGCAAATGGCGCGTGTACTCGTGCTGCGGGGTCTCGAACAGCGCCTCGGTCTCCGCCACCTCCACGATCCTGCCATGGCGCATCACGGCCACCCGGTCGCACATCTGCCGGATCACGGGGAGATCGTGGCTGATGAACAGCATGGTGAGACCGAGGTCGGCCTGAAGATCCTTGAGCAGGTTCAGCACCTGCGCCTGGATCGAGACGTCGAGCGCGCTCGTGGGCTCGTCGCAGATCAGGAAGCGCGGCCGCGTCGCCAGCGCCCGGGCGATGGAGATGCGCTGGCGCTGGCCGCCGGAGAACTCGTGCGGGAACTTCTGGGCGGCCTTCGCGCCGAGGCCGACATGCTCCAGCAGATCCTCGACGATGCCGCGCACCTCCGCCTCGGACTGGGCGAGCTTGTGGAAGCGGATCGGCTCGGCCACGATGTCCATGACCTTGAAGCGGGCGTTCAGGCTCGAGAACGGATCCTGGAAGATCATCTGCATCTGGCGCCGGTAGCGGTTCACCTCGCGCCGAGAGGTCAGCGCCGTCAGGTCCGCGCCCGCGAACAGGATGTTGCCGCCCTGCGGCCGGTAAAGGCCGGTGATGAGGCGCGCGATGGTCGACTTGCCCGACCCGCTCTCGCCGACGAGGCCGAACACCTCGCCCGGGCGGACCTGGAAGCTCACGCGGTCGACCGCCTGCACATAGCGGCGGTTCTTTTCGAGGAACGAGCGGCGCGTGACGAAGCGCAAAGAGAGGTCGCGCACCTCGACCAGCGCGCGGTCGCTGACCGTGCCGAAGTCGCGGGTGCGGCCCAGCCAGTGCGTCCTGAGGTCGATCTTGCGCGTCGCGGTCGAGGCGGCCTCGATATATTCGACGAGCGGGAAGCGGTCGAGGCGCACGTCGGGGCGCGGCACGGCGGAGATGAGCGAGCGGGTGTAGGTGTGGTCGGGATAGCCGAGGATCTTCTCCGTCGGCCCCTCCTCCACCACCTTGCCGCGGTACATCACCGCGACGCGGTCCGTCACCTCGGCGATCACGCCCATGTCGTGCGTGATGATGATCATGCCGACGCCATGGTCGCGCACGAGACGGCGCAAAAGCTCGAGGATCTGGGCCTGGATCGAGACGTCGAGCGCCGTCGTCGGCTCGTCGGCGATGATGACCTCGGGCTCGGCGCACAACGACAGCGCGATCACGACGCGCTGGCGCATGCCGCCGGAGAACTGGTGCGGATATTGCTCCACCCGCACGTCCGGGTCGGGGATGCCGACTTGGTCGAGCAGGTCGATGGCGCGCTTCTTCGCCTCCGCCTCCGAGATCGGCAGGTGCGTGAGCATCGTCTCGACAAGCTGCGCGCCCACGGTCTGCAGCGGATCGAGGCTCGTCAACGGGTCCTGGAAGATCATCGCGACGCGCTTGCCGCGGATGCGCCGCATCTGCGCCTGCGGGCGGCCGTCGATCCGCTCCCCCTTCAGCAGCACCTCGCCGCGCGCCATGCGCCCCGGCGGCTCAAGAAGGCCCATGACGGCATTGCCGATCGTGGACTTGCCGGCCCCGGACTCCCCCACGACGCCGAGGATCTCGCCCGGGCGGACGGCGAGGTTCACATCCTCGGCCGCGACGACGAGGCCGCGCCGGGAAGGAAACTCCACCGTGAGGCCGCGCACCTCGAGCACGGGCGTGGCGGCCGCGTCGGAGGCGGATGTCTTTGCCTGCGCCATCGCCGTCACCTCAGCTTCGGATTGAGCGCGTCGCGCAGCCAGTCGCCCAGCAGGTTGACCGACAGCACGAGGATGACCAGCGCCGCGCCCGGGAAGATGGTGATCCACCACTCGCCCGAGAACAGGTAGTCGTTGCCGATGCGGATCAGCGTGCCGAGCGACGGCGAGGTCGGCGGCACGCCGACGCCGAGGAACGAGAGCGTCGCCTCTGTGATGACCGCGAGCGCAAGCTGGATCGTCGCGATGACCAGCACCGGCCCCATGACGTTCGGCAGGATGTGGCGGAACAGGATCAAGACCGGCGGCAGGCCGATGACCTGCGCCGCCTGCACGTACTCCTTGCCCTTCTCGACCAGAACCGATCCGCGCACCGTGCGCGCATACTGCACCCAGAACGACAGGCCGATGGCGAGAATCAGAACGCCGAAGGCGATCCGCTCGTGCCCGACATTGCCCATGATGCCGCGCGCGACGCCGTCGATCAGCAGCGCGATCAGGATGGCCGGGAAGGAAAGCTGGATGTCCGCGATGCGCATCAGCAGGCTGTCCACCCAGCCGCCCGCATAGCCTGCCACGAGGCCCAGCACGATCCCCAGCACCATGGCGAAGGCGACGCTGGCAAAGCCCACGAGGATCGAGATGCGCGCCCCGTAGAGGATGGTGGAGAAGATGTCGCGGCCCTGGTCGTCGGTGCCGAGCGGGTATTTCCACATGCCGCCCTCGACCCAGACGGGCGGCAGCAGCGAATCGAGCAGGTCGAGCTGCGCCATGTCGAAGGGATCCTGCGGCGCCACCAGGGGCGCGAAGACCGCCGCGAGGATCATCAGAAAGGAAATCGCCGCCGCGGCCACGACGATGGGCGACCGGCGGAAGCTGTAGAACAGGTCGCTCTCGTCGAGGCGGGCGAGCAGGCCCGCGGGGCGCGCCCGCGCACGGCCCGTTTCCGGCGCTTCGGGGGTGGGGCGCGCGCTCATCCCTTCGCTCCCGCCTGGACGCGCAGCCTGGGATCGACCGCGTAGTAGAGCAGGTCGACCACGAGATTGATCACCACGAACACGAAGGCAATCAGCATCAGGTAGGCGGCCATCACGGGGATATCGACCTCCGTCACCGCCTGGATGAAGAGAAGCCCCATGCCCGGCCACTGGAAAACGCTCTCGGTGATGATCGCGAAGGCGATGACCGAGCCCAGCTGCAGGCCGACGATGGTGATGACCGGCACAAGCGTGTTCTTCAGCGCATGCTTGAAGTGGATCGCGCGCGTCTTGAGGCCGCGGGCCTTGCAGAACTTGATGTAGTCGGTGCGCAGCACCTCCAGCATCTCCGCCCGGATCAGGCGCACGATCAGCGTCATCTGGAAGATCGCCAGCGTGATCGCGGGCAGGATCAACGCCTTGAGCCCGTCGGCCGTGAGGAAGCCCGTCGACCAGCCGCCGATATCGACCGTGGCGCCGCGCCCGAAGGTCGGCAGCCATTGCAGCATCACGCCGAAGAACAGGATCAGCAGGATGCCGATCAGGAAGGTCGGCAGCGAGACGCCGATCAGCGACAGCGTCATGAAGGCCCGGGCGAGAAAGCCCTCTCGTCGCAAGGCCGTGTAGACGCCCATCGGGATGCCGACCAGAAGCGCCATCAGCGCCGATACCGCCGACAGCTCCAGAGTCGCCGGCAGACGCTCGGCGATCAGCGTGCTCACTGCCTTGCGGTGCTGGTAGGAAATGCCGAACTCGAACTGTGCGGCGCGCTGGAGGAACAGCCAGAACTGCACCGCCACCGGCTCGTTCAGGCCGAGCCTCTCGCGCAGCGCCTCGCGCTGCTCGATCGAGGTTTCCACGCCGACCATCTGGTTCACCGGATCGCCCAGGTAGCGGAACATGGAAAACGCGATCAGCGCGACCACCGCCATGACGACGACGGACTGCAACAGCCGCTTGATGACGAACCAGATCATGTCGCGATGCCCTGTCAGATCCGCAGCGCCGGTTGGTCCGGCGTTCTCGGAAGGCGGAACCGGGCCCCGGCGCGCCGGGGCCCGTCCGATGCCCCCTGTAGCGGGGGCGGCGGGATCAGTTCTTCTTCACCCAGCGGAAGAGGAACTGGTTGTCGGCGCGCTGCACGACCTCGACATTGTCGCGCACACCCCACGCCAGGCCCTGCTGGTGCAGCGGCACGTGGGCCACCTCCTCGTGGATGATGGTGAACGCCTGCGCGATCAGCTCGTCGCGCTTGGTCGGGTCGTTCTCGGTCCCGATCTCGGCCGTCAGCGCATCGAGCTTCTCGCTGCAGAAGCCGCCGAGGTTGAACGGACCGCCCGCGCCCTTGTCGTCGCGGCAGCCGTGCAGGTTGACGAGCACGTTGTGCGCGTCGAACGAGCCCGGCGTCCAGCCCAGCAGGTAGAAGCTGGTGTCATAGCCGCCCGACGCCAGCACCTTGGCGAAATACTGCGCCTTGGGCTGGGCGTTCAGATCGACCTTGATGCCGACGCGCGCCAACATCGACACGATCGCCTGGCAGATCCGCTCGTCGTTCACATAGCGGTCGTTCGGGCAGTCCATGCCGACCGTGAAGCCGTCCGCGTAGCCCGCTTCCGACAGCAGCTTCTTCGAGGCTTCCGGATCGTAGGGATGACGCTGGAACTCGTCGGAGCGCGAGTACATGAACGGCGACAGCATCAGGGCCGACGGCTCCGACAGGCCGCGCATGATGCGGTCCTTGATCGCCTGCATGTCGATGGCCTGATAGACCGCCTTGCGCACCCGCACGTCCTTGAACGGGTTCTTGCCCTTGACGTCGGAATAGAGAAGCTCGTCGCGCTTCTGGTCCATGCCCAGGAAGATCGTGCGCAGTTCGGGCCCGGTCAGCGCCTTGGTGCCGTCGTTCTGCTCGATCCGCTGGATGTCCTGCACCGGCACCGGGTACATCATGTCGATCTCGCCCGAGAGAAGGGCGGCGACGCGCGTGGCGTCGGAATTGATCGGCGTGAAGATCACCTCGGTCAGGTTGTGCTCCGCCGTGTCCCACCAGGTGTCGTTCGGCACGAAGAGCGAGCGGACGCCCGGCTCGTGGCTGGTGATGCGGAAGGGCCCGGTGCCGTTCGCGTTGAAGGTCGCGAAGCTTTCGTTCTGGCCGGACGCGGAGGTCGGCTTCACGGCGTTGTTCGCCTCGGCCCACTCCTTGTCCATGATGTACCAGGTGTCCCACTCGTAATGCAGGATCGGGTTCGGCTTCGTCAGCACGAAGTCGACCGTGTGGTCGTCGACCTTCTCGACCTTCACGTCCTTCGGGATGCGCGTGGTGAGGTCCGAGCCCTCGGCCCGCACGCGCTCCGCCGAGAAGACCACGTCGTCGGCGGTGAAGTCGTTGCCGTTGTGGAACTTCACGCCCTTGCGCAGGTGGAAGCGCCAGCGCGTCGGCTCGATCACCTCCCAACGCTCGGCAAGCGCGGGCAGGATTTCCAGATCGGGACCGCGCCGGGTGAGCCCCTCGTACACATTGCCGAGGAAGCCCAGCGTGAAGGTTTCGTTGAGCGAATAGGGGTCGAGCGACTTCGCATCCCCCTGGAAGGCCCAGCGCAGCGTCTCCGCCGACGCCCCGGCGGTAAACGCGGGGACCGCGAGGGACAGCGCGACCGCTGCCGCCCCGACCCGCAACCAAGACATGTTTCTCATCCTCGTCTCCCAGTTTCATGGTCCCGGCAAGGGACCGCTCCGCCCGGCATTCTCCCCAGAGCCGGGACCTTCCTCAACCCGCCAGACGATCGATCAGGCGGCGCATGAACGCAACGCCCGCATCGACCTGGTCGAGCGCGATGAACTCGTTGGGCTGGTGGGCCTGGTCGATCGACCCCGGCCCGCACATCACGACCGAGAATCCGGCCCCCTGGAACTGCCCGGCTTCCGCGGCATAGACCACCGCGCCGGCGCGGTTCTCCCCGGTCAGCGCCTTGGCCAGCGCCTCCGCCTCGCCGTCCGGCTCGGGCCTGAGTCCGGGGACGAGCGAGGAATGCTCGATCTTCACGAAGGTGTCGGGCGCGATGGCCTGCATCGCAGGTTCCACGTGCTCGGCCACGTGGGCGCGGTACCGCTCCACGAAGGACATCGGGTCGTCCTCCGGGATGGAGCGGATGTCGGTCACGAAGGTGCAGTCGCGCGCCATGATGTTGAGCGCGGTGCCGCCCTTGATGACGCCGCAATGGATCGTGGTGTAAGGCGGCTCGAACGGGCAGCCGGGCTCGGCCCGGGCGGCGTTCTCCCGCATCATGTCCTCGAGGAAGACGACGAGACGGGCCCCCACCATCACGGCGGAGACGCCGCGATGGACCTGGCTCGAATGCACCTCGTGGCCGCGGACGTGGGTGTCGACGTGCAGGATGCCCTTGTGCGCGTTCACGACCTTCATCGAGGTCGGCTCCCCCACGATCACGGCGCGCGGGCGCGGCACGTTCTCCGCCATCTCGGCGATCATGGCGGGTGCGCCGACGCAGCCCACCTCCTCGTCGTAGGAGAGCGCGAAATGGATCGGGTGGCGCAAGCCGCGCTCCAGCATCTCCGGCACCAGCGCGAGGCCGATGGCCGAAAAGCTCTTCATGTCCGCGGTGCCGCGGCCGTAGAGGCGGCCGTCCTTCTCCACCACCGTGAAGGGGTCGGTGTCCCAGGGCTGACCGTCCACGGGCACCACGTCCGTATGGCCGGAGAGCACGACGCCCCCCTCCTCGCGCGGGCCGACGGTCGCATAGAGATTGGCCTTCGTCCCGTCGGCGTTCGGGACGAGCCGCGACTCCACGCCGTGCGCGGCAAGATAGTCGCGCACGAAATGGATCAGGGGCAAGTTGGAGTCCCGCGACACCGTCGGGAAACTGACAAGCCTTTCAATCATTTCGCGCGGCGAAACCCGCATGCCACCCCCGGCGCAGATGCTTGTAATAATCTTTCTTGCCTGCGCATCTGACAGGGCAGGGCTGCAGACGTCAAGCCTCCGAACCGAGCCCGTCGATCGCTTTGCGGCCGATCTCGAGCGCACGGTCCACGACCATCCGCCGCCAGTCGTCGAAATCGCAGTAGAAGGCGTCGCGCATCCGCCGCTTGATGGTGCGCGCGAGCCCCGTGCGCGCATCGCCGCGGAACCTGAGCCAGTTGTCGGCCCTGAGCGCGGCCAGCACGTCCGGCACCGGGACCGTGCCGTATTCGACCGAAACGGACGCCATCTTCGCCTGCGGCGCCTCGCCGGCGAAGGCGGAGGACATGGTGCCCTGGATCGGCGCGGAGGTGGAGGAGCCGGCCTCGGGGTCCGTCGCCTCGTTCCCGTACCAGCGCCGCGCGCGGTCCTTCTCCTCCTGCGTGCCGGTGACGATGGGCTCGCCATAGCCATAGGGGCCGAGACCGGTGTGGAAGTCGAACAGCGCGACATGGCTCGCCCTGCCCGCGTGCTCGGCGACGATCGCGCGGAAGGTGCGGTTCGACCAGGTCGGCTGGTCGCCGCCGTAGAACAGGCCGTCGGCGTGCGCGTACTGGCCGCCCGATACCGCGCACTGGAAGGCCCACATGCCCTTCTCGGCGATGTAGCGGGCAATCGCCTCCTCCGCCGCCCAGCGCGCCTTGCCGTCCCAGTCCGACGGCAGCATGAAGGGATGCACATCCTCGTAAGCCGCATTGACCGGCAGGGGCTTGGAGAAGTCGACGAAGTTGCGGTTCAGGTCGACATTGTCCTCGGTCGTGCGGCTGATATGGGCGAAGCCGTACGGATTGATCGCGTGGACCAGGACGACCGCCAAGTCCTTCGGCAGCGCGTCGAACAGGCCCGAGCGGATCATGGCCACCTGCCCGCCCGAGCCGCAGAACCCCTCGCCGCCGTGCGTGGCCGAGGTGACGAACAGCACGCGCGCCGCGCGATCCGGCCCGACACGCGCGACATCGGTGCTGAGCCGGACCCCGCCCGGCCCCTCGGCGTTCGGGTTGACGCGCACGTCCACCTTGACGCCGAGGCCCGCCACGGCCGCCCGGAACCGGTCCCGGGCGTCCGCGTAGGTCTCGCCGAAGCAGGCATTGACCGCCGCCCGGTCCATCGCGTGCAGGCTCACCGCAGGCGCTCGAGGATCGAGACGTAGTTTGCGACCGCGGCCCCGCCCATGTTGAAGATGCCCGCGAGCTTCGGATCGCGGACCTGCATGCCGCCGGCCTCGCCCATCAGCTGCAGGCTCGCCATGACGTGCATGGAGACGCCGGTGGCGCCGATCGGGTGGCCCTTGGACTTCAGCCCGCCCGACGGGTTGACCGGCAGCTTGCCGTCCTTCTGGGTCCAGCCCTCCTCGATCGCGCGGCGCCCCTCGCCGGGCTTCGTCAGGCCCATCGCCTCGTACTCGATCAGTTCGGCGATGGTGAAGCAGTCGTGCGTCTCGACGAAGGAGAGGTCGTCGATGGACGTGCCCGCCGCGGCGTGCGCCTTCGACCACGCCTGCTGGCAGCCCTCGAACTGCACGATGTCGCGCTTCGAGAGCGGCAGATAGTCGTTGACCTGCACCGCGGCGCGCATGTGCACGGCCTTGGGCATGCGCATCGCGGTCTCGGTATCGGTCAGCACCAGCGCCGCCGCCCCGTCGGAGACGAGCGAGCAGTCCGTGCGGCGCAGCGGCCCCGCGACCAGCGGGTTCTTGTCGCTCACCTCGCGGCAGAAGTCGTAGCCGAAGTCCTTGCGCAGGTGGGCGTAGGGGTTCTCCACGCCGTTCGCATGGTTCTTCGCCGCGATCCGGGCGATGGCGTCGGAGACGTCGCCGTAGCGCTGGAAATAGAGGTTGGCGATCTGGCCGAACACGCCCGCGAAGCCGCCGGGGGTGTCGCCCTCCTCCTTGCGGTAGGAGGCGTTGAGCAGAATATCGCCGATGTCGGAGCCCGGCGCGACCGTCATCTTCTCCGCGCCCACCACGAGCACGAAGCGCGACTTGCCCGCGCGGATCTCGTTGAGGCCCTGGTGGATGGCGGCGGAGCCGGTGGCGCACGCGTTCTCGACCCGCGTCGAGGGCTTGAAGCGCATCGCCGGATCGGCGTCGAGCGCGAAGGAGGACGGGAAGGCCTGCTTCTCGAACCCGCCGAAATTGCCGACATAGATCGAATCCACATCCTCCGGCGAAATCCCCGCGTCGGCCATCGCGTCGGCAGCGGCGCGCGCGATCAGGCCTTCGAGGTCCTCGTCGTCCAGCTTTCCGAAACGGGTGTGTGCCCAGCCAACGATGCAGCTCATCTCGATCCCTCCGTCCTGTTTTCGTTCCGGCGCGTCGCGGCCGGATGATCTTTCGGCCTGCACCCTAGCGCCGGGCGGCCCTTGCGCCTAGTGCCCCCGGACGCAGGGCCGGGCAGACCTAGAGTGCTGCTGCCACACGGGCCATTGCCGCCTCTGCATGGGCGCGGGCGGCCTTTTCCGCCTTGCGCGCCTTGCCCGAGGCGATGGCGGCGAGAATGTCCTCGTGCCCCTCCTGCACGCCCGCGGGCGCGCTCCCGGCCGTGGCGAGTGCCCGCCGCACGTGCGGCCACAGCCGTTCCGCCGCGGCGGTCGCCTGAGCGTTTCCGGCGAGCCGGATCAGGGCGAGGTGAAAGGCCGCACCGGGCCCCGGCGGCGTCATGCGGGCGGCGTCGAGGTCCGCCTCCGAAAGCGTGGCGGCCTCGATCCGCTCGGCCAGCGTCCGGGCCGCGAGCGCGTCGAGCGCGCCGCGCAGATCGAAGATATCGCGCACCGCAGCCGCGTCGAGGGGCGCCACCTGCAGCCCCCTGCGGCCGAGATCGACCGCGAGGCCAAGTTCGCGGAGCACGGTCAACGCCTGCGCCACGGGCTGGCGCGACACGCCGAGATCGGCGGCCAGCATCTCCTGCCGCAAGGGCGTTCCCGGGGGCAGGCGGCCGTCGGCCATCGCCTCGACCAGGCGGTCGCGAACCTCGTCCACCAGGGCGGGACGGCTGGAAACCGGGGTAAACATCGCGGGCAAGTATCCTTCCTGCGGCATTCCGAGGGGAGAGCGGCCGTGGCAGGCCGCATCCGGGATGCAGTCTGCGGGGTGTGCGGCGCGGCCGCAAGCTCTCTCGCGGATCACGGCGCCGGCACACGTTCACCCGCGTTAACGGCTGCGCAAGAGATGCACGCATAGGATCGGGCCCGTCGAAACACACTTTCCGCGAGAACGCGCGCATCCCCATGAGCGGGGCCCAGAACGGGGCCGGATCTCTCCGACCGACCGTGAACAGGGAATGCCGCCCGTGGCCTCGCAAGCGCAAGACCGCCCGATCATCATCAAGAAAGTCGCCGCCCCGGCCGAGGAAGGCCACCATGGCGGCGCGTGGAAGGTCGCCTACGCCGACTTCGTGACGGCGATGATGGCGTTTTTCCTGCTGATGTGGCTGCTGAACGCCACGACCGAGGACCAGCGCAAGGGCATCGCCGACTATTTCGACCCGCGCGTGCCGGTCAGCCGGATCTCCGGGGGCGGGTCGTCCATGCTGCACGGCGACAGCGCGTTCACGCAGGAGCAGCTGGCCGCCTCGGCGACCGGCGGCACGCGCACGACGCGCACCGACGTCCCCCCGGGCGCCGATCCGGTCTCCACGGGCCCGGACATCCCCGTGCGCGACGCGGAAACGGCCCCCGACCCCGCCGCCGAGGCCGCCGACCAGGCCGCCCTGGACGCGGCGAAGGCGAAGATCGAGGAAGCGCGCGCCAACGGAGGCGACCTCGCCCAGCACCTGCGCGTGACCGAAACGCCGGAAGGCCTGCGCATCGACATCGTCGACGTGGACGGCCGCCCCATGTTCGGCACCGGGTCCGCCGCGCCGACGCCGCTGTTGCGTACGCTGCTGGAGATCGTGGCCGACGTGGTCGGCATGACGGCGAACCCGGTGAAGGTCACCGGCCACACCGACTCCCTGCCGTTCCGCGGCAATCCCGACTACGGCAACTGGGAATTGTCTACCGAGCGGGCCCAGGCGGCGCGCCGGACGCTGGAGGCGAACGGCCTCGGCGCGGCCCGGATCGCGCGGGTGGAAGGCCGTGCCGACCGCGACCCGATCCTGCCCGAGGCACCCCAGGCCGCGGAAAACCGCCGCATCGGAATCGTCCTGCTACGGATGGGAGGTCCCGGATAGCCGCTCATCATCCGTTAACCCACGCCGTGCTACCGCTGATGCAACCAGAAGGGGCATTTTGATTTTTCACGCGGGAGACGCGCAGAATGGGTATTTCATCCTCGCTGAATGCAGGCGTGCAGGGGCTGGCGGTCAACGCCACGCGCCTCGCCACGATTTCCGACAACATCGCGAATTCCGGCACCGTCGGCTACAAGCGGGCGGAAACCGACTTCTCGTCGATGGTGCTGTCGGAAAGCCCGTCGCGCTATACCGCCGGCGGCGTGCGCGCCGTGACGCGGCGCGACGTGTCGGCCAACGGCCTGCTGCTCGCCACCAACAACGCGACCGACATCGCGGTGGACGGGCGCGGCTTCCTGCCCGTTCTGAAGACCGCCGACCCGGCCGCGGGCGTCGGGGCGGGCGACTTCCGCATCTCCACGACCGGCTCGTTCCGCCCGGACGCGGCGGGCTATCTGCGCAACACCACCGGCGACTACCTGCTCGGCTGGTCGCTGAACCCCGACGGCACCTTCCCCGCCTCGCCCGCGCGCGACAGCATCTCGGGCCTCGAGGCGGTGCGCGTCTCCGGCCGCGAGTTCACGGTCGAGCCGACCACGCGCATCGACGTCACTGCAAATATTCCCGCCGAAGCGACCGAGGCGGGCGGCACCGGCGATCCCTACGAGGTGCCGGTCACCTATATCGACAATCTCGGCGCGCAGGAGACGCTGACGCTGCGCATGACGCCGCAGGTTCCCGCCACCGGCCGGTCGGACACGTGGACGGTCGAGGTCGTCGACGGCGCCAGCCCGGCGCCGGGCGTCGTCGCCTCCTACCAGGTGGAGTTCGACGGGACCCAGGCGACGGGCGGATCGATCCTGAACGTGACCACGCTGTCGGGCGGCGCCTACGACCCGGCGACGGGCGTGGCGCAGGTCTCGGTCGCGGGCGGCACCATCGACCTCGACATCGGCACGCCCGGCAGCGGCGTCGGCCTGACCCAGTTCGCGGGCCCCTTCGCGCCCGTTTCGATCGCGGGCAACGGTGCGGCGGCCGGCGCGCTCTCCGGGGTGGAGATCGGCGAGGACGGCGTCGTCATGGCGCTGTTCGACAATGGCGCGCGCCAGCCGCTTTACCGCGTGCCGGTCGTCGACGTGCCGAACCCGGACGGGCTGAAGGCCGTGAGCGGCCAGGGCTTCGAGATCTCCGGCGCATCCGGCGGCTTCTACCTGTGGGACGCGGGCACCGGCCCGGTCGGCACCACGGTGGGCTTCGCGCTGGAGCAGTCGACCACCGACATCGCCGAGGAGCTGACCCACCTCATCGAGACGCAGCGGGCCTATTCGTCGAACGCCAAGATCATCCAGACGGTCGACGAAATGCTGCAGGAGACCACCAACCTCAAACGCTGACGGGAGCGGGGCCGGCTGAGGCCCCGGACACGCCATGTCGATCACCAGCGCGCTCGCCAATGCCGCTTCGGGCCTCAGGGCCGCGAGCAGGTCCGCGGATGTCGCCTCCTCCAACATCGCCAACGCGATGACGGAGGGGTATTCGCGGCGCGAGGTGATGCTGGCCGAACGGTCGGTCGCGGGCCGCGGGGCCGGCGTCTCCGTTGCGGGCGTCCGGCGGGCCGAGGCGCAGATGCTGTCGGCGGACGTGCGCGCGGCATCCGCCCGTGCGGGCGAGCGCGACGCGCGCGCCGAAGCGCTCGCCACGCTCAGCGCCGGGATCGGGACGGCCGACGATGCCTCCGGGCTTTCGCGGGCGATGGAGACCTTCCGCTCCGCGCTCTCCGCGCTCGCCGAAACGCCGGAGAGCGTGGGCCTGCAGGAGTCGGCCGCAGCCTCGGCGCGCACCGTCACCGAGAAGTTCCAGAGCGCATCGGCCATCGTCGCCCGGGTCCGCCAGGATGCCGACGGCCAGATCGCGCGCGAGGTGGCCGCGGTCAACGACGGGCTGACGCGGCTCGAACGCATCGACCGGGAGATCCGCCTGCTGTCGGCCCGCGGCGAGGATCCGAGCGCGCTGATGGACGAGCGCGACCGCGTGATCGACGACATCGCGCAGCGCGTGCCGATCCGCACCATCCGCACCGACCAGAACGGCGTCCAGCTGATGACGCAGGAAGGTCTCGCGCTCTACGACGGGGCGCAGGCGCGCACGCTGTCGTTCACGCCCGCGGGCGCGATCCCGCCCGGCCAGACGTTTCCGGGCGGGGCGCTTTCGGGCCTCACGCTCGACGGCAAGGAGGTGGCGCCGGGCGGCGGTTCGCCGCAGGCCATCTCCGGCGGCACCATCGCGGGGCTCTTCGCCGTGCGCGACCAGATCGCGGTGGAGGCGGGCGCCTCCCTCGACGCGCTGGCCGAAGACCTCGTCGCACGCTTCCAGGACCCCGCCGCCGACCCGAGCCTCGCGCCCGGCCAGGCGGGCCTCTTCACCGACGCGGGCAATCCGCTGGGCGCGCCCGTGACGCCGGGCCTCGCGGGCCGCCTCAGCCTCAACGCCGCGGTCGACCCCGCACAAGGCGGGGAAAGCTGGCGCATGCGCGACGGCGTGGCCGCAGCCGTGCCGGGCGTTGCGGGCGACGCCACGCAGGTGCGCCGCTTCGCCGACGCGCTCGATGCGCCGCGCACGCTGCCGGCCGCCGCCGGGATCGCCGCGCCGCGCGGGGCCGCCGCAGCCGCCGCCGACATCGTCGCGCGCCTGGCCGTCGCCGCCGACCGGGCGGGACAGGAGGCCACGAGCGAGCGCGTCCATGCCGCCCAGCTCAGCGACGCGCGCAGCAACAAGACCGGCGTCGACCGGGACGCGGAACTGCAATCCCTGATCGCGATCGAGCAGGCCTATGCCGCCAACGCCAAGGTGGTCGAGGTGATGGCCCGCCTCGTCGACCGCCTGCTGGCCATGTAAGGAACACGCCGATGCTTCCCACCGGCTCCGGCCTCTCGACCCTCGTCGCCGCCCGCATGATGGGCAACTCCGCGGCGGAGACGCGCCAGCGCCTCGCGGCGACGTCGCAGGAGCTGACCACCGGACGGCGCGCCGATCCGGTCCGCGCGCTCGGCCCCGGCACGCGCACGCTGATGTCGCTGGAGACCGAGCGGCGCGCAGCCGACGCCTATCTCGACACGACCAAGCTGGTGATGACCCGCATCGGCGCGATGGAAACCGCGCTCGAAACGGTGGCGAGCGACCTTCCCCGCCTTGCGGCGGACGCGCTTGGCGCGGGCACCCGTGGCGACCTGCCGGCGATGGAGGCGCAAGGAACGGACGCGCAGGCCGCGCTGGTGCGCATCGTCTCGGCGCTGAACACCCAGACCGGCGGGCGCTATCTCTTCTCCGGCGCCGCGACCGACACCGCGCCGCTGGCCGGGGCGGACGCCGTCAACCAGGTGCTTCAGGACCGGCTCGCCGCGACCACGGGCACGCTGCAGACGCAGGCAGACGCCGACGCGCTCGCCGCAGACCTCGACCTCGCGTTCGAGGACGCGGGCCCCGGCGGCCCCAACACCTTCACCGGCACGGTCTATCTCGGCGACACCGGCGCGCGCGTCGCCGCCGACGTCGGCCCGGGCCAGCGCGTCGCCTATGGCGTGCGCGCCGACAACCCGGCGGTGCGCGACCTGCTGAAGGGCCTCGCCATGATCGTGCGGGCGGGCGACAGCAAGACGCCCGACCATGCCCAGGCGCGCGCCCGCCTGATCGAGCTTGGCGCGAACCGCATCCAGGCCGGTCTCGACGCGCTCACGGGCGTGCGGGCCGAACTTGGCACCGCCGCGCGCGAGATCGAGGACGCGGGCAAGCGCCACGATGCCGCCCGCGGCGCGCTCGACACGCGCATCGCGGGCCTCGTCGGGGTCGATCCCTACGAGGCGGCGAGCGAGTTGCGCGCGCTCGAGTCGCAGCTCGAAACCACCTACCTCATCACCGGTCGGCTCCAGAACCTGACGCTGACCCGCTTCCTCTAAAGCCCCCGAAAAGCGCCGGAGAGAACAGAATGTTCGCCCTGCAGACCAAGACCCGCGCCCTCGGCGCCGCCCTTCTCGCGCTCGCGCTGTCGGTGCAGCCGCTGGCGCCCGCCGCGGCCGCGCCGGAGGTCCGCCTCAAGGACATCGTCGACATCGAAGGGGTGCGCGGCAACGACATCGTCGGCTACGGCCTCGTCGTCGGCCTGAACGGCACGGGCGACAGCGTGCGCAACGCGCCCTACACCGAGGAAGCGCTGGGCAATCTGCTGGAGCGCCTCGGCGTCAATGTGAAGGGGGAGAACTTCCGGCCGAAGTCGGTCGCCGCCGTGCTGGTGACGGCGACGTTGCCGCCCTTCGCCCGGCCCGGCCGGCGCATCGACGTGACCGTTTCCTCCATCGGCGACGCCAAGAGCCTGTTCGGCGGCACGCTGGTGATGACGCCGCTGATGGCCCCGGACGGAGAGATCTACGCCGTCGCGCAGGGCCCCGTCATCGCCGGCGGCGTCAGCGCCGAGGGCGAGGCGGCGTCCGTCACCTTCGGCGTGCCGACGGGCGCGACCATCCCGAACGGCGCGCGCGTGGAGCGGGAGGTGGAGTTCGCGCTGGCCGATCTCGACACGCTCACGCTGTCGCTGCGCGACCCCGATTTCACCACGGCGGCGCGGATCGAGGCGGCGCTCAACGCCGCGCTCGGCCCCGGCCAGGCGATGATGCTGGATTCCGGCACGGTGGAGCTTGCCGTGCCGGCCGCGCTCGCGGGAAAGCCCGCGCACCTGCTGGCGCGCATCGAATCCATTTCCGTACGGCCCGACACCCGCGCCCGCGTGGTGGTCGACCAGCGGTCGGGCACCATCGTGATGGGCGCGGACGTGCGCATCTCCAAGGTCGCGGTGGCGCAGGGCAACCTGACGGTGGAGGTGCGCGAAACCCCGCTCGTCTCGCAGCCCAACCCGTTTGCGCGCGGACAGACCGTGCTGGTGCCGCGCACCGACATCCAGATCAACGACGGCGGCGACGCCCGCATGGCTGTGATCGAGGAAGGCGTGTCGCTCAACGATCTCGTGAAGGGCCTGAACGCGCTGGGCGTCGGCCCGCGCGACATGATCGACATCCTGTCGGCCATCGACGCCTCGGGCGCGCTGCACGCCGACCTCGTGATGCGCTAGGCGGCGAGCGAGAGCTTACCGTCCGCGAGCGGCGAACCGTCCGCGGACCACATGCGAAAACCGGCGGCGAGGGAAGGCTCGCCGCCGGTTTCGTCGTTTCCGGGGAATGTGCGGGAGGCGCGGGGGCGCCCCTTGGCCTGACGTCCCCTGGCCGCGTCAGATCATCGGTTCTTCCTCGGCGCCCTCTTCCACCTCGGGCTTGAGCGCGATCTCGCCCGAGCGGATCAGGCGCTGCGCGGTGCGGGCCATCTCGGCCCGGGCGTCCTCCGCCTCGCGGGCGCGGATCGGGCCCATGGCGTCGAGGTCCTCGCGCACCTGCTCGCCCACGCGCTTCGACATGTTGGCGAACAGCGCCTCCACCACCTCGGGCTGGCGGTCGCGGGCAAGCTTCAGCGCCTTCAGCAGCACGTCGGTGTCGGTCGCGCGGATCACCGCCTGGATGCCCAGCGGCTCCAGCCGGACGGGAATGTCCTCGAAGGTGAAGAGCATCTTCTGCACCTGGGCGGCCAGCCCCTCGTCGGTCGCCTTCAGATGCTCCAGAAGCGCCGCCGACAGGTCCATCGAGAGGTTGTTCAGCATCGCGCCGATCATCGCGGCGGGACCGCTGCCGCCCTGTCCCGCGGCCTCCATGGCGGCGAGGAAGTCGCGTTCCAGCGCCTCGCCCACCGCGTCGAGCACGGCGTCGTCCAGCTTCGGCGCGCGCGCCATGCGGGTGACGATGTCGCGGGCCTTCTCCGGCCCCATCTTCGCGACCACGGCGGCGGCCTTTTCCGCGTCGAGGCGCGACAGGATCACGGCGGCCGTCTGCGGCCGTTCGCGCGCGAGATAGGCGGCGAGCGCGTCGTCCGGCGCGGCGGAGAGCTTCTCCCAGACCGAGCGGGTCGAACCGCCCTCGACCTCCGCCATGATGCGGCCCACCGCGGCCTCGTCCATGAAGCGCGCGAGGAAGGCGCGGGCCTGCCCGGCCCCGCCCTGCACCTGGCCGGGCTTGCCAAGCTCGCCCGCGAACTCCGCCGCGACGCGGCCCAGCGTCTCGACCGGCACCTTGCGCAAGGCGCTCATGGCGCGGGCGAAGGCGCGCACCTCGTGCTCCTCCAGCCGT
The DNA here is from genome assembly GCA_033844555.1 of Alphaproteobacteria bacterium. GTDB lineage: Bacteria > Pseudomonadota > Alphaproteobacteria > Futianiales > Futianiaceae > Futiania. The sequence continues at coordinate 19,041 of JAJLJT010000262.1, forward strand.
TCCATCACCTGCTTGACCTGCTCCTCGCCGAGCGAGGACAGGATGATCGCGGCCTTCTGCTCCCGCGTCAGGCCGCCCGGCGGCGGCACCTGGGCCGGTTGCTGCCCTGCGAGCGCGGTCGCGCCCCGCCTTGCCAGTTCACCGCTCATGTCGCGTAGCTCCTCACCAGCGTGCCCGCCAGCAGGTCCCAGCCGTCCGCCATCACGAAGAAGGCGAGCTTCAGCGGCAGGGACACCACCACCGGGGGCACCATCATCATGCCCATGGACATCAGGATCGAGGCGACAACGATGTCGATCGCCAGGAACGGAAGAAAGATCATGAAGCCGACCTCGAAGCCGCGCTCGATCTCGGCGACCATGAAGGCCGGGATCAGAACGGAGAAGGGAAGCGCCCCGTCGGCGCCCACGCGGCCGGGGGAGACCGCCGCGACCAGCGCGGAATTGCCCGCGTCGACCCGCGTCTCCATGAAGGCGCGCACCGGCCCCGCCGCGCGCTCGAACCCCTGCGCCTGCGTCAGGTTGCCGTCGAGCATCGGCCCGATGCCCGCGGTCCACGCCTCGGTGAAGACCGGCTCCATCACGAAATAGGTCAGGAACAGCGCGAGGCTGACGATCATCATGTTGGGCGGCGCCTGCTGCACGCCGATCGCCTGGCGCAGGATCGACAGTACCGTCACCATGAAGGGAAAGCAGGTCACCATCATGGCGATGCCGGGCGCGAGGCTGAGCACCGTCAGCAGCACGAAAAGCTGCACCGCGCGCGCGGTGAGCGCGAGCCCCTCTCCCTCCTCGCCCGTCTGCGCGAGATCGCCGAGATCGAAGGTCACGCTCTGCGCCATGGCCGGTCCCGCCCACACGGCGAGGAGGCCCGCCGCCAGCAGGCCGAGGGCCAGCGTCCGCCGCTGCATCAGAGGCGGTCCGCGATGTCGACGATCTCGGTCAGGCGCACGCCGAGGCGGCCCGACCCGTCGTCCATCTCCTGCAGTTCGCCGCGCGCGATCACGCGCTCGCCGATGCGGATCTCGACCGGATCCTCGATGCGGCTGTCGAGCGGGATCAGCGCGTCGCGGCGCATGTTGATCAGGTCGCCGATCATCGGACGGGCGCGGCCCACGGTGACCATCACCTCGACCGGCACGCCGAACACGGCGCGGCGCGAGCGGTTGCCGTCGGACTGCGAGCGGCGCTCCAGTTCCGGGATCTCGCCGCCGCCCATGCCGGGCGTCGCCGTGTCGTGCTCCTCGAGCGTCACGTCGGGGCTCATGCTGCCCGCGTCATTGTCCATGGTGCTCATGCGTCAGTGTCCTTCTGGAAACCGGGGCGTGTCGTCGCCCGCGCGGGTGAGATGGGCGGTCAGCGCTTCGGCCGCCGCCACGGGATCGAAGACGGCTTCGCCGTCCTGCCAGAGCACGCGGACGGCCGCGTCCTCTGGAACCTCGGTGAAGACCATGTCCGCCTTTTCGGGCGCGCCGGAGAGCGCGGCACGCAACGCCTCGAGCAGGGAGCCCGGCGCCTGCACTTCCAGCCGGGCCGGGGCAAGGCGCGCCATCAGTTCCTTCAGGCCGTCCAGGCAGGCCGCCTCGGCAGTGGCGCGGGCAGCGGCCGGCGCGAGCGTACCGATGAGCGCGCGCACGGCCTCCTCCGCCGTGCGCTCCCGCGCCATGCGGGCGGCACGGGCCGCGGTCACTTCATGCGACAGGGCGTCCGCCATCTCGATCGCACGGGCGCGCAGCAGCGCGGCCGCTTCCGCCGCGGCGTCGGGTACGTTCGGCGCGGCTGGCGCGGGCCGGGTGTTCGTGCCTGCCCCGCCTTGCCGCGACGCCGCATCCGCGGACGGGCCCGGCTGCACGGCCGCGCGCGGCGGCAGTGCGGGCCGCGCGTCGCCGATCAGGTCGGGCAGCAGGAAGGACAGAGGCATCAGGCATGCTCCCGCTCAGGGGTGCCGTTCAGCCATTGCTTCAGCAGGTCGGCGGCCGCGTCGGGATCGCGCGCCACGACCTGCGTCAGCAGGCCTGCAGGAGAGGTGTCGCCCGACGGCGCTTCCAGCCGGGCCGCCTGGCCCGCCGGACCGGAGAGCGCTGCGGTACCGCCTTCGGGCGCGGCGAGCGCGGCCTGCGGGGCGGCGCCGGCGACCGCGGGGGATGCTGGCGCCTGCGCGCCGCCGCCCCGGCCGGACGCCATCAGCGGCCGCACGACGAAGAACAGCAGCGCCAGCGCGACCAGCGCGATCAGCCCCGATTCGACCAGACGCGGCAGGTTGCGCATCAGCGGCCCGGGCAGGTCGAGCGCGGTGACCTCCGTCCCCGCATCCGGCGCCACGGCAAAGCGCATCGCCTGAACGCTGACCACGTCGCCGCGGTCCGCGTCGAAGCCGACGGCAGCCTTCACGAGATCGGTCAGCCGCTCCAGGTCGACCGGCTGCGGCTCGCCCGCTGCCTGGCCGTCGGCCGCGGCGGGCTGGGGTTGCGCGGTGTCGACGAGAACGGCGACCGAGATACGCTCCACGGCGCCCGCGGCCCGGGTGCGCTCGCGGCGCACTTCCGACACTTCGTAGTTCACCCGTTCGCGCGTTTCGGTGCGGCTGGAGGATTCGCTTCCCGGCGCGGCTCCCTGGTCCTCGCCCGGCTGATTGGTTTTCGCACCGGCAGGATCGGCGCCGGTCTTGCCCTGCTCGCTCGTCTCCTGCGTGTCCGTGTGAATGGCGACGCGCGAGGTCGGGTCGATGGTCCGCTCGACCACGGTTTCGGCGCCCGGATTGGTTTCCACGGTCACGGTGACGCGCGCCCGGTCCTTGCCGACATGGGCTTCGAGCAGGCGGGTGAGCTCGCTCGTGAGCCGCGCTTCGCGCGCGGTCGCGGCGGCGGCGCTGACGCCTGCGTCGGCTCCGGCGGCCGCATCGTCCGAGCCCGGGGCGAGAAGCAGCGTGCCCGCCCCGTCCAGGACGCTGACCCGCTTCGGCTCCAGCCCCGGCACTGCCAGCGCCACGAGATAGCGCACGGCCCGGGCGCGGGACCGGTCGAACACCGAGCCCCCCTCCATCGTCACCGCGACGGAGGCGGACGGCCCGTCTGTGCTGGCTCTAAAAGGGCGGCGGTCGCCGTGGGCGATATGAACGCGCGCGGCCTTCACGTCCGGAAAGGCCACGATGGTGCGGGCGAGTTCGCCTTCCTTGGCGCGCCAGTAGGCGGCGTCGAACATCTCCGAGGTCGTGCCGAAGCCCGACAGGCCATCCAGGATCTCGTAGCCGGACTGGCCCTGGCGCGGCAGACCGCGTGCCGCCAGCGTCATGCGCGCCCGGTCGCGGCCGTCGCCCGCGACATAGATCGCGTCGCCGCGCACCTCGTAGGGGATCTGCAGGGCTTCCAGTTCGCCCACGACCTCGCCGGCGCTGGCGCTGTCCAGACCTGCATACAGCAGGTCCATGCCCGGGGCCGTCGCACGCGACGCGATCAGCGCCAGCGCGCCGAGCGTCGCAATCACCGCGAAAGCGAGAATGACCTGCGCCCTTACGGGCAAGCCTCTCACCGTTGCAACCAGTCCCGTCATGTGACCCCGCTGTTCTCAGCTCTTGGTGTGTCTTCGACAGGTGCAACTTTTCCGCGATCTCCTTAAGACTTGGTTTACGGTAACCGCGTTAATTCTTCCCCAGACACGTTAAACGTGCATTGGGGGCAGAATGCCAGCGCAAGCAGAAAACACCACGGACGGCAGCGGAGCCGCGGACGCCGAAGCGCCCGCGAAGAAGAAGAAGCCGATCCTTCTCATCGCCGGCCTCGGGCTCGTGATCCTCCTCGGGGGCGGGGCGGGTGCGGCGACCTTCCTGGGACTCGTGGACCTGCCGTTCATCGGAGGCGGCGGCACGGCGGAGACGCATGCCGCATCCGGCAGCCAGGCGCCGGTCGAGACGCGCTTTCTCCCCCTGCCGCAACTCGTCGTTCCTGTGGGGACCGGCGCCCCGCGCCAGCGTCACCTGTTGGCCACGCTGACGATCGAGACCACGGCGGACGCCGAACCGCGCCTGAGGCATCTCGAACCACGGGTCGTCGACGTGCTCAACACCTACCTGCGCGCCGTCGAACCCTCGGAAATCGAGGATCCGGCCGCGATGCTCCGGCTGCGGGCGCAGATGCTGCGCCGTGTGCACCTGGTCGCGGGCGCCGAGGGCGTCCAGGACCTGCTCATCTCCGAATTCATCGTCAATTGAGGGGCGGCGCGATGCTGGATCTCGACCTCGGACTCATTGCCAATCTCTCGCTCGCGGGCGCGGGCATCGCGCTGGCCGCCTATTGCGCCGTGCTGAGCCGCCGCCTCCATCGCCTGACGGCGGCGGGCGACGGGCTTGTCGCGACGCTGGCGGAGATGGACGGGCGCATCGCCGCGCTGCGCGCCGGGATCGCCGAGACGCGCGCCGCCAGCGCCCGCACCATCGAGGAACTGGACGAGATGATCGGCGAGGGCGCCGCGCTGGCCGAGCATCTGAGCGAACTGATCGAAACCGCCGGCGGAGCGCCGGCCGGGCACGGAGCGCATGGCGCGGCGAGCTATCGCCCCTCGGCACGGCGGGCCGCGGCATGAGCGCGGCACCCCCCTCCCCCCGCTCCCGCCGGACCGCGCCCGGACCGCTGACCGTGATCGCCGCCTGCCTCGCGGTCGGCGTCGCGGCCAAGGCCGCGGGTCTCGTGAGCACCGGCATCGACTTCGCCCCCGCCGCACAGGCCGAGGCGAACACAGGCCCCGCGAAGGCCCCCGAGACCGCCGCACAGCCCGTCGCGGAGGAGCCTGCGCCAGTCGATGGGCGGGCCTCCGCGTCCGCAGGCCATGCGGCGGCGGCCCCCGCCACGCTTGTCGAGGCGCTTCACGCCCGGGCGGCGGAACTCGACGCGCGCGAGGCGGCACTCGACCGGCGCGAGGCTGCCGTGGCGGCCGCCGAGGGCCGCATCGAGGCGCGGCTGGAGGAACTGCGCGCCGCGGCTGGCGAGCTGGAAGCGCGCCTCGGCGCTGCAGACGACATGGCGCGCCAGGACATGGCGCACCTCGTCGGCATCTACGAGACGATGAAACCCAAGGAAGCGGCCAAGATCTTCGACGAGATGCCGGAGGACATCGCGGCGGGCTTCCTGCGCCGGCTGCGGGTCGACGCGGCGTCCTTCATCCTCGCCAACATGGGGCCGAAGAAGGCCTATGCGGTGACCGTCCTGCTCGCGGGGAACACCGCGGATCTGCAGGCCGGCGGCGGCACCCCCCCTGCAAACGGCAGCGCGACGCAATGACCCGCGCGTACGGCGGCAATCTCGTGACGGAGGCGTAACGATCCATGGGCGGCCTGATCGGTATCGGTCTGATCCTCGGAATGGTGTTCGGCGGCTATACGCTGGCCGGCGGCAAGATGGCGATCATCCTGCACTCGCTCCCCTTCGAGATGATGATGATCGGGGGCGCGGCCACCGGCGCGTTCGTCGTGTCCAACGACTTCGGCACGATCAAGCACACGCTCCACGACATCGTGAAGGCGTTCAAGGGCGCGCACTGGAAGCATTCCGACTATGTGGACGTGCTGTGCCTGCTGCTGGGGTTGCTGAAGGTCGCCCGGGCCGATCCGATGGCGCTGGAGGCGCACATCGAGCAGCCGCAGGAGTCCGACCTCTTCAAGAAATATCCGCGCATCCTGGCCGACGAGGTCGCCGTCGACCTGATCACCGACACGCTGCGCGCCGCGACGATGAACTACGACGACCCGCACCAGGTCGACGACAGCCTGTCGGGCGAGCTGGACAAGCGCCTCGTCGAGGCGCAGCACAGCGCGCATGCGCTGCAGAACATGGCCGACGCGCTGCCCGCGCTCGGCATCGTCGCCGCCGTGCTGGGCGTCATCAAGACCATGTCGTCGATCGACCAGCCGCCGGAGGTGCTGGGCCAGATGATCGGCGGCGCGCTGGTCGGCACCTTCCTGGGCGTGTTCCTCGCCTATGGCTTCGTCGGTCCGCTGGCAGCCCGGATCAAGGGCATCAACGAGGAAGACCACCGCTTCTACACGCTGATCAGCGACGTGCTGGTCGCGCACCTGCACAAGCACGCGCCGCAGTCCTGCGTCGAGGTCGGCCGCCGCAACATTCCGCGCAAGCTGCGCCCGACCTTCAACGAGCTGGAAGCCGCGCTGAAGGGCAAGCCGATGCCGGCGGGAGCCGCTGCATGACGACGACGGCGAACCGGATCCGGGCGGCGCTGGCCGCGCTCGCGCTCTCCGCCTGCGCGGGGCACGCCGGCGCAGCCGATGGCGTGCCCGGCCGCATTCCCGTCCCCGTGCCCGTCCCGAAACCGGCTGAGATCACCGCCGCCGACGCTGCGCGCGCCGCTCTGATCGAGCGTCTGAAAGGGGCGGCACAGGCCGGCATCGTCGCGTTCCCCGACCCGGCCGCACCGCCTGCCGAACTGGCGGCGGACGCCGTGGAGGACGAAGCGGGCCGGACCGTCGGGGAGCAGGCGCAAGATACTGCCGCGGCAGGTCACGCCGGGATTGCAGACGATGCGGGCCTGCTTCTGCGCAGCGACGCCGCACCGCGCGAGGTGCCGGTGTGCCGGGACGATGCGGAAATCGCCGCCGCTCTGAGCGGACCGGCGGCCCCGCTGCCGCCGCTCGCGGGCGAGTTCGACCGGATCGATGCCGAAGCGCTCGACGCCCATGTGCGCGCCGCGCTTTCGCAGGGCCTGGGGGCCGAGGCGCTGTTCCTGCTGCGCGCCTTTCCCGAGGCGCACCCGGACCGCGCACCGCTCTATGGCGATGTCGCGCGGATCCTCGACGCCCGGCCCGGCGCCGCGCAGAACGCCCTCGTGCGTGCACATGGCTGCACGGGCCTGCATGCGCTGTTGCAGGCCGCCGCCCACGCCGGCATCGAAGCCGCGGCCCGCGACGCGGCCGCCAGCGCCGCCGCGGCCCAACGCGCCGGCGAGGCGGGCGCCGCCCTGCCGCTGCCCGTCCGGCAGGCGATCGGTCCGCATGTCGTTACCGCCGCCCTCGACGCAGGCGATCCCGCGCTTGCGCAGGCGCTGTCCGTCACCCTTCTCGTCGACCTGCCGGCGGCCGACGGGTGGGTGCGGCTGGCCAAGGCCCGCCTCGACGCCGCTGCCGGACGCGTGGCCGGGGCGCGTGCCGCGCTGCTCGCGCTGGCGGAGTCCCAGCACCCGGCCGCCGTTCCCGCAGCGCTTGCCGCCGCGCCCCTGGTCCCCGCGGGCGACCCGGAAGACGCCCGCATCGAGCAGGCCCTGGACCGGGCCGTGCACCTGATGCGCAACCGCCCGGAAGCCGAACGGGCGACCGCGATCCGCGTGCGCCGCAAGATCGACGCTGGCACGCCCGCAGCGGCGCTGGAGATCCTGAAGCGGGCCCCGCACGGCGAGGCCGCGGACCTGTTGCGGCTCGCCGCGCTCGACGCCATCGCAGCGCGCGAGACGCTGCCCGCGGGCGAGCGTGCGGTCCTGCTCTATACCCACCTTGCCGCGCTGCCCGACACCGTGCCGGGGATCGCCGACACCCTGACCCACGCGGCCTGGCTGTTCGCCGCCCTCGCCCAGCCCGCCATAGCGGCGGAACTGGAAGCGCGCCGCGCGCGGATCGCGGGCGACGCACCGGTGCTGACGGCGGAGGAGGCCACGCCCACCCCGGGCGCCGACGCCGCGAGCCTGGGCCAGCAGATCGACGCGCGTACGCAGGCGGCGGGCGAGGCCGTCACGGGCCCCGGCCTGCCGGGCCGCGTGCGCACCGCGCTTGCCCGCGCGCGCGCCACCGAATCCGCCATACTGGAGGTGCAACGGCCATGACCGACGCCATCAATGTGGGCCTCAGCGCCCAGCGCGCCCTGTCCCGCGCACTCGACATCACGGCGAACAACATCGCCAACATGTCGACGACGGGCTTTCGCCGCGAACGGCTTGCGTTCGGCGAAACCTTCGAGCGGCTGGCGACCCCCGGCCAGGGACTGTCCTACGCGGACGCGCCGTCGAGCTACACCGACATGAGCCAGGGCGCGCTGAAGGGCACGGGCGCCCCACTCGACGTCGCCATCGAGGGCGAAGGCTTCCTGCGCGTGATGACGCCGGAGGGAGAGCGGCTCACCCGCGACGGACGGCTTGCGCTCAGCCCGGAGGGCATCCTGAAGACCGTCACCGGGCACGACGTCCTCGACGGGGGCGGCGCGCCCATCGCGCTGCCGCCGGGCAGCGCGCCCGCCATCGCGGGCGACGGCACCATCTCCGTCGACGGCCGTGCCGTGGGCCAGCTCGGTCTCGCCATGGCCGCGGGCGGCCTGGCGCGCGAGGCCGACGGCCTCTTCAGGCCGCTCGGCGCGGTCGAGGCCGCCGCCGAGGCCCGGGTTGCGCAAGGCATGATCGAAGGCTCGAACGTCGACGCCATCACCGAGATCACCCGGCTCATCGAGATCCAGCGCGGATACGAGCGCATGTCGAAGCTGATCGATTCCGAACACCAGCGGGAGAAGGGCGCGATCGAGCGCCTGACCCGGACCTAGACACAGGCTTTCGAGGCGTAAGAGGAGGAGAACCCCATGCGCGCCCTGCAAATCGCAGCCACGGGAATGGCCGCCCAGCAAAAGCGGGTCGAAGTCATCTCCAACAACATGGCGAACATGAACACCACCGCCTATTCGACACGGCGGGCGGAATTCGCCGACCTCCACTATCAGCAGATCCGCCAGACCGGCGCGCCGACGGGGGCAACCGGCACGGTCGCCCCGGCGGGCGTGCAGATCGGCCTCGGCGTGCGCGCCTCGGCGGTCTCTATGGACATCGCGCAGGGTGCGCTGCGCCAGACCGGCGGCGACCTCGACATGGCGATCGAGGGCCGCGGCTGGTTCGAGGTCGAACTGCCGACCGGCGACAGCGCCTTCACCCGCGACGGCTCCTTCAAGCAGACCGCCGACGGCCTGATCGTGACCTCCGAGGGCTACCCGCTCGTCCCGCAGGTGACGATCCCGCAGGACGCCCGCTCCATCTCCATCAATGCCGACGGCGAGGTGCACGCCTATTTCACGGGCGTCGCGGAGGCCCAGCTGATCGGCCGGATCACGCTCGCCCAGTTCACCAACGAGAAGGGGCTGGAAGCGATCGGCTCCAACATGTTCACGCCGACCGAGGCGTCGGGGGACGCCATCGTGGGCGACCCGGGCATCGACGGGCGCGGCCGCCTGCGCCAGGGCTACCTGGAGCAATCCTCGGTCGACGCGGTCGCCCAGATCACCGACCTGATCGAGGCGCAGCGCGGCTACGAGCTGAATTCGAAAGTCATTTCCGCCGCCGACCAGATGATGGCGTCGGCGAGCCAGATCCGGTGAG
>JAJLJT010000263.1:0-2991 GCA_033844555.1 Alphaproteobacteria bacterium
CGCATCGGCAGGATTTGCACGCCCCTTGACGTAATAGTTCTTGCGCCGTCCGGCCTCCTGGAACCCGCACGCAGTGTAGAGCGCGATGGCGGCCTTATTGTCGGCGGCAACCTCCAGAAAAAGCCGGGACGCGCCGCGCGCTCGCGCCGCGTCCTGGCACGCGTGCAACAGCGCCCGTCCCGCGCCGCGCCCGCGCAAGCCGGGTGTCACGCAGATCGTCAGCAGTTCCGCCTCGTCTGCCGCCGTGCGGACCATCGCGAAGCCCGCGGCCGTGCCGTCTTGTCGCACCACCATTGCGTCGCAGCCCGCCTGTTGCGCCAGCCCGGCGAGGCCCTCGGCGCTCCAGGGGTCCTCGGGGAAACAGGTTGCATGGAGCCGGGCGAGGTCGCCGGCGAGGCCGGGTGCTGCGGCGTCTTCCGCGGCTGGCCCGTCCCACTCAGGCCGGGAGCGTGGCATCGGGTGCGCGCAGGTAGAGGGGGTCCGGGAGCCTGTGGGCCGCGGGGCGGTGCACGGCGCACAGGCCGACGTGGCCCGCGTCGTAGGCGACCCCGCCGCGCCAGTCGTAGCGGTCCGGATCTCCGCCCGCCGCCGCGAGCGCCGCGGCGATGAGCGGCGCGCCGGTGCCCGCGACGAAGCCGCCCGGCTGCCGGGCCGCAAGTGCCCGTGCCGCCTCTTCGGGCGATGCGGCCCGGGGGTCGGAGAACGGTGCGCCGCCGCCGTCGAAGGCCTGGACATAGACCTCTCCGCGGCGCGCATCGAACGCGACGGTCCCGGGCTCTCCCGGCGTTTGCGCCCAGGCCGCGGCATGCAGTGCGTCGAGCGTGCCGATCCCGATCACGGCCAGGCCGTGCGGCAGGGCCAGACCGCGCGCGAAAGCGACCGCGGTGCGGATCCCGGAAAACCCTCCCGGTCCGACGGTCACGGCGATGGCAGCGACGCCGGAGAGCGCCAGCCCGGCGGCGGCAAGCGCCTCCGCGGCAAGGTCCGGCAGCCGTTCCGCCGCTGCCCGCGTGGCTTGCGCCCTGGCGAGCGCGCGGACCGCGCCCCCTGTCACGACCGCGGCCGAGACGTCGCCCTGCGCGCTGTCGAGCGCGAGGATCGGCGCGTGCTCCACCGCGTGCGTCACAGGATCTGGCAGGCGTCGGCGAAGTCGAGCCGCGGGTTGCGCGGATGCAGCTTCTCCGGCACGCCATGGCCGATGTTGACGAGGAAATTCGACCGGATCGCGGTCCCCGCGAAGAAGGCCTCGTCCACGCCCGCCTTGTCGAAGCCCGACATCGGTCCGCAATCGAGACCCAGCGCACGCGCCGCGACGATCAGGTAGGCGCCTTGCAGCGTGCCGTTCCGGAAGGCCGTCTCGGCGATGACGCTGTCGTTGCCGGTGAACCAGCTTCGTGCGTCCGTGTGCGGAAACAGCTCCGGTAAACGGTCGTAGAAGGCCATGTCGTGCGCGACGATGGCCGTGACCGGAGCCGCCATCGTCTTTGCGCGGTTTCCGGACGACAGGTGCGGGCTCAGCTTCTCCTTCGCTTCCGGGCTCTTCACGAAAACGAAGCGCGCGGGCGAGCAATTGGCGCTTGTCGGCCCTTGCTTCAGAAGCTCGTAGAGCGCGTGCAGCGTCGCGTCGCTGACATCGCGCTCCTGCCAGTAGCTGTGCGTGCGCGCGGTGCGGAAGATCGCGTCGAGCGCGGTGTCCGGGATCGGTCGGGTCATGCGGGTCACGCTAGCGTCGTGCCTTTCGTCCGGCGGGGATCAGACCTGCTCGACCGCGACAACCTCGGGCACATAGTGGCGCAGCATGTTCTCGATTCCGTTCTTCAGCGTGATGGTCGAGGACGGGCAGCCCGCGCACGCGCCCTGCATGTGCAGGTAGACCACGCCGTTCTTGAAGCCGTGGAACACGATGTCGCCGCCATCGGCCGCCACCGCGGGCCGCACGCGGCTGTCCAGAAGCTCCGTGATCTGCTCGACGATCTCGCCGTCCTCGCCGTCATGCTGGGCGTGGCCGCTCAGCGCAGCGCCGCCTGCCGCCTCCATCACCGGGTGGCCCGACGTGAAGTGGTCCATGATCGCGCCGAGGATCGCCGGCTTGATGTGATGCCACTCCGCATCGCCCTTGGTGACGGTGATGAAGTCTGCACCCAGCATCACGCCGGTCACGCCCTCGACCTCGAACAGGCGCCGGGCGAGCGGGGAGGGCGCTGCGGCATCCGCCGTCGGGAAGTTCGCCGTGCCCTGGCCCAGCACCTCGCGGCCGGGCAGAAACTTCAGCGTGGCCGGGTTCGGCGTCGTTTCGGTCTGGATGAACATGGGGTCTGCCTCGTCTTCAGGGCCGCGAGGCGCGCGCAATATCACGCCTTGCCGCCCGGTTGAATGGGTCGTCGCCCGTAACATGGCGCGCACGGCCCCCCGCTTCAAGCGATGGCGGCCGCACAGGGGGCGGCCCGGTCAGGCGATGGCGTCGATCTCCTCGCGGCTGAGCGTGCCCGGCACGACGGTCACCGGAACCGGCAGCGTACCCGACATCTGGCCCGCGAGCGCGCTGACGAGCGGCCCAGGCCCCTCCTTGCTGTCGCCCGCGCCCAGCACGAGGACCGCGATGGAAGGGTCTTCCGCGATCTGCGCCAGCAGTTCCTCGCGCGTCTTGCCCTCCCGGATCACGAATTCCGGCGTCATCCCGGTCAGCGCCTGCACTTCGGAGGCCAGCGTGCGCAGCAGGCTTTCGGCCTCTTCCCGCGCTTCCTCCCGCATCAGGTCCTCGACCGACATCCAGTGCTGGAAGTCGCCGGGCTCCAGCACGCGCAGCATGACGAGGCCGCCCTGCGTGTGCTCCGCGCGGCGCGCGGCGAAGCGCAGCGCGACCCGGCATTCCGGCGTGTCGTCGACGACGACCATGAACTTGCGGACATGGCCCGCGCGCTTGGGTCTCTGCTCGGACATGAGCGCGATGGTGGCAGGGGCGGGCGCGTGCGTCCAGCCTGTCGTGAGGCC
>JAJLJT010000264.1:0-5130 GCA_033844555.1 Alphaproteobacteria bacterium
GCGCAGGGCCAGTCCGCCGGAGCCGACAGGCCGGGCGGCAGGCGGGTATCCGCGTCGCCGCAGGCGATGTCGAGCTGCCCCTGTTCAAGGCCGGTGACACCCGTCAGGTCCACGCCCTCGATCCGTGTCAGGAACAGGAAGGCGTGGCTAAGGTCGATCCGGCCTGAAAGCTTCGCCTTGCGCAGGTCGGCGCGCGCCAGATTGGCGAAGTCGAAGCGCACGTCCTTGAGGATCGCGCCGTCGAACACCGCCCGGCCCATCTCGGCCTTCTCGAAGTCCGCGCCGGTGAGATCCGCACCGCTGAAGTCGGTGCGCTGCAACTCGGCGCTGCGGAAGTTCGCGCGCTGCGCCGACAGCCGCGAGAAGTTGGCGCGATAGGCCTCGACCTTCCGGAAATTCGCGTCGTCCGCAGTGGCGCCCGCAAGCGAGGCGCGTACCAGCGTCGTCTTCTCCAGGCTGGCGGAGGTGAGCGTGCTGCCGCTCAGGTCGGTCAGCGTGAAGTCGGCGCGGTCGAGCTTGGCGCGGGCGAGGTCCGCGCCGCTCAGGATCAGGTTGGTGCGCGCGCACTCGCTCCAGTCGATACCCGGCCGCGGCGCCCGCTTGCACTCAGCCGCCAGAACCGGCCCGGCCCCTGCGCAAAGCATCAGAACCGCCGCCACACTCCATGCCATGAGGCGCGGCCCGCCCGCGCCCCGCCCGTTCGCACGCATCGTCGGACGCACGTCTCCTCCTCCCTCCCGGCAGGCGGACGCCGCGCCCGTGTCAGGCGTCGGCCGTACTGCGCCGCAGTTCGGGATGCAGCGCCTTGCCGAGAATATGCTCATCCCTGTGGACCACATGGGCGCATTCCCCGACGATGAGCGGATCGGGCGCATGCGCAACCTTTCTATTCTTGCCCGGATAGTCGAATGCGTCGAGGAAATGCAGCATGCAATTCAGGCGCGCGCGCTTCTTGTCGTCCGATTTCACGATCGTCCAGGGCGCGTCCGCAGTATCTGTGTAGAAGAACATCGCCTCCTTCGCCTCGGTGTAGTCGTCCCAGCGGTCGAGGCTGGCGAGGTCGATGGGCGAGAGCTTCCATTGCTTCAGCGGATCGGTGCGGCGCGCGTCGAACCGGCGGTGCTGCTCCTCCCGCGTGACCGAGAACCAGTACTTGAACAGGTGGATGCCGGAACGCACCAGCATGCGTTCCAGTTCCGGCGTCTGGCGCATGAATTCGAGGTATTCCGACGGGCTGCAGAAGCCCATCACCCGCTCCACGCCGGCGCGGTTGTACCAGGAGCGGTCGAACAGCACGATCTCGCCCGCGGTCGGCAGATGGCGGATGTAGCGCTGAAAGAACCACTCCCCGCGCTCCGTCTCGCTCGGCTTCTCCAGCGCGACGACGCGCGCGCCGCGGGGGTTCAGGTGCTCGGTGAAGCGCTTGATGGTGCCGCCCTTGCCGGCGGCGTCCCGGCCCTCGAACAGGATGACGATCTTCTGGCCGGTGTCCTTCGCCCACAGCTGAAGCTTCAGCAACTCCGCTTGCAGGGCTTCCTTCTTCGCCTCGTAGGGGCGGCGGCTGAGCTTGGTCGTGTAGGGATATTCGCCGTTCTCGAAACTGCGGCGGATCGCCTCCGGGTCATGGCGCAGCTTGCTGAGCGAGCGCCGGTCTTCCGCTGCGGGTCCGGCGGCGGCTTCCGCAACGTCTGCAACGTCCGCAACGTCCGCCGCGGCCGCGCCGGTTGCCTGCGCGTCTGCGGCCTCGCCACCCTCAACCGTGTCCGCCGCCTGCTCCCCGGCCGCGCCGGGTGCGCTCGCAGGTGCAGGCTCCTCCAGAACGGCGGCCTCCGCCGCATTTTCCCTGCCTTCGGTCATGCCGTCCTCCCGTCCGCTGCGTGGTCTTTCCAACCGTGCATGCAAGACCTTTCCGGGAGAAAGCGCCTTGACACACGTCAACTTGTGCGTGCGGGGGGCGCCTCAGGGCAGGACGGCTGGCAGCCAGGTCGCGAGGCCGGGGAAGACGAGCACGAGCAGGAGCCCGAACAGCAACACGCCGACGAAGGGCAGGGCGCCCAGCGCGATGTCCTTGGTCGTGATCTCGCGCGGGACCACGCCCTGCAGCACGAAAAGGTTGAGCCCGACCGGCGGCGTGATCATGCCGATCTCGACCGCGATGGTGACCAGCACGCCGATCCAGACCGGATCGAAGCCCAGCTGCTTCAGGACCGGAAAGGCGAGCGGCAGGGTGATGACCATCATGGACGCCGGGTCCATCAGCGTGCCCAGAATCACGAGCAGGACCAGGTAGCCGATCAGCACGGTCCAGGGGGAGACCTGGGCCTCCACCAGGACCGCGACCATCTCGTGCGCGATGCCGAGCGCGGAGATCACGAAACCGAAGAACGAGCCGCAGATGATCAGCAGCAGGATCATCGACGTCGTCTGCGCGGTTCGCACCAATACGCGCGACAGGCCGGAAAGGCCCATGCCCTGGCGCGGCAGGGTCAGGATCAGCGCCACCATGGCGCCGAGGGCGGCGGCCTCCGTCGGCGTGGCGATGCCGCCGTAGATCGCGCCCATGACCGCGATGAACAGCAGCACGATGGCCCAGATCCCCTTCAGCGCGGCGAACCGGTCGGACCAGGTGATGACCGTGTTCTCAATGGAGACGGGCGGTGAGCGCGTGCACGAGACCATGACATAGAGCATCAGCAGCAGGCTCAGCAGGATGCCCGGGATGATGCCGGCTGCGAACAGGTCGCCGATCGAGGTCTCGGTGATGATGCCGTAGATGATCATCACGACGCTGGGTGGAATGAGGATGCCGAGCGTGCCGCCCGCGGCCACCGTGCCGACGGCGAGGCGCTTGCTGTAGCCGTGCTTCAGCATCTCCGGAACGGCGGTATAGCCGATGGCTGCCGCCGTCGCCGGGCTCGACCCGGAGATGGCGGAGAACAGCGTCGCCGAGGCGACCGTGCTGATCGCCAGCGGCCCCGGCAGGCGGTTCATCCACTTGGTCGCCGCGAGGAAGGCTTTTTCGGCCACGTCCGACTGGGAGACGAGGCCCGCCATCAGCACGAACAGCGGCGCGACGATGAAGAGATGCGTGCTGGCCACGTCGAAGGCGATGCGGGCCAACTGCATCAGCATGTGCGGGCTGAGGAACAGGTAGACCGCGACGGTTCCGGCGAGGCCCAGGCTGAAGGCCACCGGCACGCCGATCAGGATGAACCCGACCAGGATCGCGAACAGGGTCGCCCCCATCCAGTACCATTCCATGCCGATGCGCCTCGTCCAGCCAGCGGGATAGGGAACCCGGCCGCACAAGCGGCGCGGCCGGGCGTACGGGGACGGCCCCGTTTCAGGTAAAGGGAACTTCGGGCACGTAAGGGTACCAGCGTTCCGGGTCCGGGCGGCGGTAGCCCGGATAGGTCGGGCGCTCCACCAGTTCGAGGATCATCTTCAGCGGCCCGTCGGTCTCGACATAGGCGAAGTTGGTGCCCTTGTAGCTGCCCTCCATGCAGGGCGGGCAGCCGCGCCGCTCGAACTCCGCGATGGCGTCCGCCATGGAGTCGCAGGTGTGGCGGACGAGCACGTGGTGCATCCCCTCGCCGTAGCGGTCCAGGAACTCGCGGTAGATGGACGGCCCCTCCAGCGGCTGGATCACTTCCCACATGAAGGAGCCGGTCCAGGCGAGCGCCAGGCGCATGCCATAGGCGACCTCCTTGCCGCGCACCTTCATGTTGGTCAGGTCCGGCGGGGCGTAGGTGTAGACCGCCCAGGGACCGATCCCGGCCTTCTCCACGAAGTTCTCGATCGTCTGGTCGAGGTCGTTGACCACGACGCAAACCTGCTCGATCCCGTTCACCAGGCCCTTGGGCGGGTCCATCATGGCCGTGTCTCCCCCTGGCGTCGCATCAGCACGGGTTGTTCGGGCCGATCGACGGCTTGGCCGTCACGCGGCCGCGGTAGGAGTCGACGATCTTGATGATCGCGGCGCCGTCCTCCGACACCTCGCTGCGGATGCTGTCGATCACCTTGTCGACCGCGCCGACCAGGCGCTCGAACTCGGCATCGCCCGGCGTGCAGAACTTCGCGCCCTTGGCCGAGAGGTCCTCGATCACGGCCGCGAGGCGGTCGTTGGTCTGCTGCGAGGCCCACGCGACGATCTCGTCGCCCGCTTCCTGCATGATCTTGCGGTCTTCCTCGGAAATGCGCGACCAGGCGGCATCGCTCACGTTGATCGTGCCGAAGGCGATGGAGTGGTCGATGCGGGTGATCTGCGGCGCGACTTCGTACAGCTTCAGCGAGTTCACGCCGTTGTAGACCATCAGCGTGCAGTTCGCCGTGCCGCGCTCGAGCGCGGTGTAAAGCTCCGCCGGCGGGATCACGACCGGGCTGCCGCCCCAGGCCTTGATGCTTTCCGCCTGCCAGCGGCCGGCGGCCCGCACCAGCGCCCCGTTCCACTGGTCGGGACCGGTCAGGAACCGGTCGCTGCAGGTCAGCGGGTTGGGCAGGATGATCGGCGTGGCCGAGACCACCTGGCTGCCATGCTTGGCATAGATGTTGGCGACGTGCGGCTTCACCTCGCGGTGGAAGGCAGCGAGCCCCTCCGCATCGAGCGGGAAGCTGAAGGGAATGTCGAGCACGCCGAGGTCGATGATGTCGCCCGAGACATAGGGCGTGAACTGGATCGCCACGTCGACGACGCCGTCGCGCAGGCCGTCGAGCGTCTTGTTGCCGACCAGGCTGCCCGCCCAGTGATAGCGGAAGTCGATGCGGCCCTCCGTCCGCTCCGTCACGAGGTCCGCCCAGCGCAGCAGCACCTGGGACGAGAAGTCGGATTCGGGGAAGACGGTCGTCGCCTGAAGCGTGGTCTTCGCCGCTGCGCCGCCCGCCGGCACGCCCAGCGCGACCGCCAGCGCGAGTGCGGCGGCCCCCACCGTCCCGCGAAGCCCCGGTACCCAAGTTCCAGTCCGATGCAGCATGAAATTGCCTCCCTTTTCACATGTGCCCGATGTCATTGCGACAACTTGCAGATTTCCCTATTTTGAAGGTAACTATTCTATATCGAAAAATGGCTGTCAATCGCACCCCGGCCCGTTCCGGGTCGCGGGGGGCACGCAAACGGTCAGCGGGAGGGATGAA
>JAJLJT010000265.1:0-1171 GCA_033844555.1 Alphaproteobacteria bacterium
CGGGGGCGGAAAAGCTCTTCAACCCGGACAAGGGCAAGATGCTCAGCCTGTTCGACAGCGGCTGGGACATCTCGACGGTCGAAGAAAACAAGCGGCAGCTTCTGGCGTTGGGCGAGGGCGTGGAGCCGCCCCCCGGCACCATGTCGGAGCGGCCTTACAGCGTCTTCATGGACGTCTATGCGGCGTTCTGCCGGTTCCATATGCGCGAGTTCGGCACCACGCAGCGTCAGATCGCGGCCGTCGCCGCCAAGAACCACCAGCACTCGGTCGAGAACGACCTTGCGCAATACCGCGACCCGATGACCGTCGACGAGGTGATGGCCGCGCCGCCGATCTCCTATCCGCTGACCTTGCCCATGTGCTCGCCCATCAGCGATGGCGCGGCAGCGGCGGTCGTCTGCAGCGAGGAGGGCTTGAAGCGCTTCGCCGGCGCGCGGGACCGCGCAATCCGGGTGCGCGCCAGCGTCCTGCAGTCCGGGGTTGCCCGCGCGCCGGAAGACTACCGCCGCCACATCACCGTGCTCGCCGCGAGGAAAGCGTACGAGGAAGCGGGGATCGCTCCCGAAGACGTTTCGGTGGCCGAGGTGCATGACGCAACCGCGATGGGCGAGATCATCCAGAGCGAGAACCTCGGCTTCTTCGCGTTCGGCGAGGGCGGGCCCGCGGCGGAGCGCGGGGACACGGCGGTCGGCGGGCGTATCCCGATCAATCCGTCGGGGGGGCTTGAGTCCAAGGGCCATCCGATCGCCGCGACCGGCCTCGGCCAGGTCCATGAACTCGTCAGCCAGTTGCGCGGCGAGGCGGGCAAGCGCCAGGTCGCGAACGCGCGCGTCGCGCTCGCCGAGAACGGCGGCGGCCTCTACGGGGTCGAGGAAGCGGTCGCCGCGATCACGATACTGTCGAAATGACGGCAGGCGGGACGGGATCAAGCAGGAAGAAGCGAGGACTGGCAGTGCGGTTGAAGGACAAGGTGGCGGTGGTGACGGGCGGGGCCTCCGGCCTCGGCGAGGCGGTCGTGCGGGATTTCGCGGCGCAGGGCGCACGGGTCGCCATATTCGACCTCAATGCGGATCGCGGCGCCGGAATCGTTTCCGATCTCGGGGCTGACAGGGTGTCGTTCCATGAGACCGACGTGACCGACGAAGCCTCGGTCGCGCGCGCGCTGGACGAT
>JAJLJT010000266.1:0-4052 GCA_033844555.1 Alphaproteobacteria bacterium
GTGGGCGGACGATCCGCGCTTCCGCACCTTCAAGGACCGGCTGGCGAACCGGGATCTCGTCACCGAGATCCTCGACGCCGCGCTGATGCAGAAAACGACCGACGAATGGACGAAGATCCTGGGCGGCGCGGTGCCGGCGGCCCCTGTCTACGACGTGGCGCAGGCGCTGGAGAACCCGTTCGTGGCCGAACGCGGCGGCGTTGCGGACTTCGCGCGGCGTGCCGGCGAGGCGGGACCGCCGGTCCGGATGCTGACCGGCCCGGTCCGGGTCGGCGGCGCAGAGGTGCCGGCGCGTGCGGCACCCGCCCTGGGCTGCGATACGGCGGACGTGCTTTCGACCATCGGCCTCGGTCCGGACGACATCGCCCGCCTGCGCGCCGACGGCGTGATCTGACCGAGGGAGGATGTCCGCCATGGCCGATGAGGAGTTCGCGCGCACCTATCTCGCCCGCTCCTTCGGGATGACTGTCGACGACGCCACGCTCACCCTGGTGGCGGGCCTGATCGGGAAGACCCCGCGCGTGCTGGAGGCGCCCCTGGCGGAGGCCCGCGCCGCAACCGCGGAGGGCACCCTCTTCGACGTTGCGCCAAACCAGCATGCCGCCCTGATGCACGGCAAGGAGCCTGTGCGATGAGCGACCCGGCGCTGATGACGCTGACCGAAGCGGCGGCCGCCGTGCGCGCCGGGGAGGTGACCTCGGAGGCGCTGGCCGAGGCCTGCCTCGCCCGCATCGCCGCGGCGCAGGACACGCTCAACGCCTTCATCGCCGTCGATGCGGAGGGCGCCCTCGCTGCCGCCCGCGCCTGCGACCGCGAGGCGCGGGAGGGCCGCTTCCGCGGGCCGCTCCATGGCGTGCCGCTCGCCCACAAGGACATGTTCTACCGCAAGGGACAGCGCTGCACCTGCGGCTCCAAGATCCGGGCGGACTTCGTCCCGGGCGAGACGGCGGAGGTGCTCGATCGGCTCGATGCTGCGGGCGCGGTCACGCTGGGCACCCTGCACATGTCCGAATTCGCGATGGGGCCGACGGGCCACAACGCCCAGATCGGCCGCTGCCGGAACCCGTGGAGCCCGGATCATGTCACCGGCGGCTCGTCCAGCGGGTCGGGCGCGGCGGTCGCGGCGCGGCTTGCGTTCGGCGCGCTCGGCTCCGACACCGGCGGATCGGTGCGGCTGCCGGCGGCGTTCTGCGGCGTGGTCGGCCTGAAGCCGACGCAGGGGCTGCTCAGCCAGCACGGCATGATGGGGCTGTCGGAGAGCATGGATTGCGCCGGGCCGCTGGCGCGGTCCTCGGCCGATGTCGCGGTGCTGATGGACGTGCTGACGGGGCAGGGGACGCATCATGCCGATGCGCTTTCGCCGCCGGTGTCCGGGCTGACCGTGGGCCTGCCCACGAGCTATTATTTCGACGGCGTCGAGCCGGAGGTGCAGGCGGCGCTCGATGCCGCGCGCCGCGTGCTCGAGAGCGCCGGGGTGCGCGTTGTGGATGTCGACGTGCCCGACCATTCGGCCTTCGCCGAGCTTGCCAACCTGGTCTTCACGCCGGAGGCGGCGGCGCTTCACCTGCCCTGGCTGCTCGAGCGTCCGGAGGATTACGGGCCCCAGGTCCGCGCCCGACTGATGCAGGGGCTGACGATCCCGGCGGTCCAGCATCTCCAGGCCAAGCAGCTTCGCGTGCTCCATGCCCGCGCCATGATCGAGGGTCCGCTGGCCGCCTGCGACGCGCTGCTCACCCCCGCCCTGCGCAGGCGCGTGCCCACGGCGGCGGAGACCGACGTGGCCGCAGGCACGGCCATGGCGGCGACCATCGCGGCGGTGTCGGACATGACGCGGCCACTGTCCTACCTCGGGCTTCCGGGCCTGGTGACGCCCGTGGGACGCGACGAGGCAGGACTGCCGATCGCCATGCAGCTGATCGGCCGGCCAAGGGAGGAGGGCTTGCTTCTGGCGCTCGGCCGTGCGCATGAACGCGCCACCGGCTGGCTCGCCGAGACGCCGCCCGTGCCGGGAGCGATGGCCGGGTGACGATGCCGCGTACGGGTGAGCGTTGACCGCCACATCCTCGCGGTATATCGGGCGCGGGGCGCGCGGGCTGGATCCCGCAAGGCCGAGGAGGTGCCGCATGAGCAGTACGGTCGACACAGCGGAGGCGGGGGACGGGCGTGAGATCCCCCGCTACATGGAACTGGTCAACACCTTGCTCGACGAGATCCGGGGCGGCCTGTACGCGACCGGCCAGCGCCTGCCGACCGAGCACGAGTTGTGCGACCGCTTCGCAGTCAGCCGCTACACCGTGCGCGAAGCCTTGCGACGCCTTCAGGAAATGGGGTTCGTCGAGCGGCGCCAGGGCATGGGAACCGTGCTCATCTCGGACCAGGGCAGCGGCCAGTTCGTCAACTCGATCAGCCGCCTTGACGAACTTCTGCAGTACGCAAGCTCCACGCGTCTGGAGATCCTCTCGATCGACCGCATCGTGCTGCAGGCCGAGCAGGCGCGCCGCCTGCGCTGCGACACCGGAACGCAATGGTACCGGATCAGCGCCTTGCGGCGGGCCGAGGCGGCGAACGAGCCGGTCGGCTACTCGGAAATTTACGTCGATCCCGAGTTCGAGGAGGTCCTGGGCCGCGTCGGCGTCGAGCGCAAGGCCGTCTATGCCATGATCGAGCAGCACTATGGCGTGCGCATCCGCGAAGTTCAGCAGGATATCGAGGCGGCGGCGGCCGACCTGAACATGGCCTCCCGCCTCTCGCTGCCCGCCGACGCGCCGGTGCTCATCATTGCCCGGCGGTATTACAGCGAGGAAGGCCGTCTCGTGGAAATGTCGCTCAATACCCACCCGGGCGGCCGTTTCCGTTACGAGATGACATTGCAGCGGGGGCACTGGTAGGGCCCGGCCGCGACGCGGTAGGGCCTTGCCCCGCAAGGCGCGGGCGAGGATGGCAACCCCCTGCGGACACGCATTCCGCAGCCGGACATGGGGCGGGCTTGTGGGGTTCCTGCCACAGATGGTTAAAAAGCCCCATATCCTGTCTTGACATCTTTGTAGAAAATCCAATCACTTGTACCGTTAAGCGCGGTTGCATTATTAACCTTTTGGTGTATGTGGTCCGGTTCACGCGGTCTTGGGCCTTGTGTGCCTCCGGTTTGCCGGGCCGGGCCGATAGGCCGGCGCAACGGGGGCGGGCATGGACGGTCCATCCAACCTGTGGGACGCAGCGGGCTCGGACAGTAGCGTGGTAGGGCCGCACATGGCGGGGCTTGAGGGTGGCGAGGACATGAAGGATCGCATCGGCCAGGCGCTGGACCTGACAGAAAAGGCCCTCGCGGGCGGTTTGCAGTCCCGGATCGGCCCATCTCTGGACGCCCTGGCAGCGATGCTGCGGCAGGTCCGGCAGGCGAGTGCGCCGGAAGACTGGGCCGCCATCGTGCGGTTTTCGCGCGAGCATCCGGTCATGGCACAGATCCATGCCGATCCCCTGACATGGCGGGCCTATGCCAAGCCCGACGGCTATCCGGGCGATGCGCGCGTGCTCGATCTGATCTACGGGCGCGGCGACTTCGCGCAGGCCGTCCGGGAGGCGACGCCCCTCGGACGTCAGATCTATGCGCGAACGCGGTTGGCGCCGGCTTCGATGGCTGTGCGCAATCGTTGCGACATGATCGCGGACGTGATCGGCGAGACGCTGAAGCGCACCGACTCTGCCCGGATCATGTCGGTGGCGTGCGGCCACCTGCGCGAGGCACAGCGTGTTCAGTGGGAGTTCGCGAGCAATCTGGACCGCTTCACCGCGCTCGACATGGACGAGGTTTCGCTCGCCGAGATCGAGGAATGCGCCTTTCATCCGAACGTCGCCTGCGTGAAGGCGCCGATCCGTGACCTGATCCTCGACACGATCGACGAGACGGATTTCGATCTGATCTATGCGCTGGGCATCTACGACTATCTGAACCGGCGCACCGCCCGGCGGCTGACGCGCAGCCTGGCCAAGCGCCTGCGTCCGGGCGGACGCCTCGTCGTTGCCAACTTCGCCAAGGATGCGGCCGACGTCGG
>JAJLJT010000267.1:0-9926 GCA_033844555.1 Alphaproteobacteria bacterium
CGAGGAGTTCGCCCCGAAGAACCGCATCACCGACCTGATCGAGGTGAACATCAACAACCTCGCGGCCGTGCCGTCCATCGTGTTCGGCCTCCTGGGCCTTGCGCTCTTCATCCAGACCTTCGGCCTGCCGCGCTCGGCCCCCCTGGTGGGCGGCATGGTGCTGTCGCTGATGACGCTGCCGACCATCATCATCGTGACGCGCGCGGCGCTGAAGTCGGTGCCGCCGTCGATCCGGCAGGCCGCGCTCGGCGTCGGCGCGTCGAAGCACGAGGTGATCCTGCACCATGTCCTGCCGCTCGCCATTCCGGGGATCCTGACGGGCACCATCATCGGACTGGCGCAGGCGCTGGGCGAGACCGCGCCGCTCCTGCTCATCGGCATGAACGCCTTCCTGACCAGCCCGCCCGGCGGCATCATGGACCCGGCGACCGCGCTGCCCACGCAGATCTTCATCTGGGCGGACAGCCCGGAGCGTGGCTTCGTCGCGCTGACGTCCGCGGGCATCCTCGTGCTGCTCGGCTTCCTCATCGTGATGAACGGGATCGCCATCTTCCTGCGCCAGCGTTTCGAGCGGACCTGGTAAGGCCCGCCACGCAAGGGACAAGGACCAAATCGCCATGAAGCATGCGACCAATGACACCCTGACCGGGACGGAGACCTCCGACGTCCTCTCCGGCGCAGAGGGCGCCGCGCCGGCGGACGCGGTGAAGATCGTGACCCGCGACGTGCACGTCCACTACGGCGACACGCATGCGCTGAAGGGTGTCACGCTCGACATTCCCGCCCGGTCCGTCACTGCGTTCATCGGTCCGTCGGGGTGCGGCAAGTCGACCTTCCTGCGCTGCCTCAACCGCATGAACGACACGATCGAGGGCTGCCGCGTGACGGGCGGGATAACGCTCGACGGCCGCGACATCTACGATCCCGACCTCGACGTCGTGGAACTGCGCGCCCGTGTCGGCATGGTGTTCCAGAAGCCGAACCCGTTCCCGAAGTCGATTTACGAGAACATCGCCTACGGGCCGCGCATCCACGGGCTGGCCCGCAACAAGACGGAGCTGGACCAGATCGTCGAGCGCGCGCTGCGCAAGTCTTCGCTGTGGGACGAAGTGAAGGACAGGCTCGATGCACCGGGCACCGGCCTCTCCGGCGGGCAGCAGCAACGTCTCTGCATCGCGCGCGCCATCGCGGTCAGCCCGGAGGTCATCCTGATGGACGAGCCGTGCTCCGCCCTCGACCCCATTGCCACGGCCAAGATCGAGGAACTGATCGACGAGCTGCGCCACAATTACTGCATCGTCATCGTGACCCACTCGATGCAGCAGGCCGCCCGCGTCTCGCAGCAGACGGCCTTTTTCCACCTGGGCGAGATGGTCGAGCACGGTCCCACGGACATGATGTTCACCACGCCTTCCGACCAACGCACGCAGGATTACATCACGGGGCGCTATGGCTGACCAGGATCAACAGCTTCACACGGTCAAGGCCTACCAGGCGGAGCTGGAACGGCTCTCGGCCATGATCGCCAAGATGGGCGGCTTCGCGGAGGAGCAACTGGCGCGCGCCATCCGGTCCGTCGTCAAGCGCGACAGCCATCTCGCGCAGGAGGTGGTGGCCGAGGACATCCGCATCGACGACCTCGAGGGCCAGGTCGAGCAACTCGCGGTGCGCGTCATCGCGCTGCGCCAGCCGATGGCGGTCGACCTGCGGGAGATCGTCGCGGCGATGCGCATCTCCATCGAGCTGGAGCGCATCGGCGACCTCGCCAAGAACATCGCCAAGCGCGCACAGACCATCAATGTGGAGACGCCTTTTCCGAACCTGTTCGCCATCGACCGGATCGGGACGGAAGTGGTGCGCCAGGTGCACGAGGTGATCTCGGCCTATGCCGCGCGGGACGTCGATGCCGCGCTCGCGGTCTGGCGCCGCGATCACACGGTGGACGAGCTCTACAACAGCCTGTTCCGCGAGCTTCTGACCTACATGATGGAGGATCCCCGCACCATCGGGCGGGCGACGCACCTCCTCTTCGTCGGCAAGAACCTGGAACGCATCGGGGACCACGCCACCAACATCGCCGAGACCGTGCACTATCTCGTGACCGGCCGGCCGGTGGCGGGGGAACGGCCCAAGGCCGACACCACCTCGACCGAGGCCATCGGGGGGAGCGCGGGAGGGGCGGCGGGATGAAGCCCCTGAT
Organism: Alphaproteobacteria bacterium; assembly: GCA_033844555.1. GTDB lineage: Bacteria > Pseudomonadota > Alphaproteobacteria > Futianiales > Futianiaceae > Futiania. Next base: position 2,201 of record JAJLJT010000267.1, read on the forward strand.
CCTCATCGCCGAGGACGAGGACGCGCTGCGGACGCTCCTGCGCTACAACCTCGAGAAGGCGGATTTCGAGGTGATCGAGGCCGATGACGGCGATCAGGCGCTGCTGCTCGTGGAGGAGCGGTCGCCGGACATCGTCCTGCTCGACTGGATGATGCCCACGGTTTCCGGGCTCGAGATCTGCCGCCGCCTGCGCGCGCGCGCGGAGACTCGCAACCTCCCGGTGATCATGATCACGGCGCGGGGGGAAGAGGCCGACCGCATTCGCGGCCTCGATACCGGGGCCGACGACTATCTGACCAAGCCCTTCTCCATTTCCGAGCTTCTGGCCCGCATCCGGGCGGTGCTGCGCCGCATCCGTCCCGCACTCGCCCAGGACGTGCTGGAGTTCGGCGACATCGTGCTGGACCGCACCGCGCGCCGGGTACGCCGGTCCGGCCGGGAAGTCTCGCTGGGGCCGCGGGAATTCACCCTGCTCTCCCGCCTGATGGACGCGCCGGGGCGCGTGTTCAGCCGGTCGCAGCTTCTGGATTCCGTGTGGGGCCAGGATTCCGAGGTGGAAGAACGCACCGTCGATGTGCACATCGGGCGGCTGCGCAAGGCGCTCAACCGCCCTGGCGAGCGTGACCCGATCCGCACCGTGCGCGCTGCCGGCTATTCCATGGACGAGACGTTCGCGCGGCCTTGACGCGCAAGTCGCCGTGAAACGCAAGACGGCCCCGGGCGCGCCCGGGGCCGTCTTCGTCTGCGTCCGTCGCGGGGGCGTCAGTTGCGCGGTTGCGCCGCGGCGTCGTCTGCGCGATTGCGGTCCCGGTCGCGCCGGGTCGATGCCGGCTGATAGGCGCGCAGCAGATGCTCCTGGCAATACGGGTGGCCGGTGACGGCCTGGTTGCCGCAGAAGCTGAAGTCGGCGTCGCCCGGATTGCCGATCGGCCACTTGCATGTACGCTCGTTCAGTTCCAGAAGGCTCAGCGGGCGGCCCCGCTCGACGACCTCGTAGCGCGTCGGGATCACCGGCTTCGCGGCGACGGGACGGGCGGTCTGCGTGCGGGCCGCCGGCCGCGCCGGTGCGGCTTCGGCGGTCCGGGCGCGGGCCTCGCTCTTGCTCGCGGTCGGCGGCTTCTTCGGCGCGGCGGAGCGGGCTTCGGGACGCGACGGGCGCGGGGCTGCGTCGCGGCGCGCGATCCCCAGCCGGTGCACCTTGCCGATCACGGCGTTGCGCGTGACCTCACCAAGCTCCCGCGCGATCTGGCTGGCGCTCCAGCCTTCGGCCCAGAGCTTCTTGAGAAGCGCCACGCGTTCCTCGGTCCACGCCATCGGATCCCCTCCTTCGTACTGGACACGGGCGGAAAATCGACATAACTCCCCGATGGCCGGCGCACCCCTCTCTGCGCCCACCGGCCGTCCCAACTGCGACCGCCCTCTGTGCTGATGTCCAGATACTGTATCGGCTTTGGTTTGGGACACAACATCTTTGGTGCGCCTCCGCGTGCTTATCCACAAATAATCTGGCCCGGCGCGGGAGGGTGGCGGGTCGGCATCCAAGGGAGCCCCGCGATGACCTCTGATCGCCCCCGTGCCCGGTTCGGCGAGCGTACGGTCCCGATGGTCAACCGCCTGGGCGTCTGGACGCTCTATGTCAAGGAGGTGCAGCGCTTCCTGAAAGTCGTGATGCAGACGGTCGCCGCGCCCGTGGTCACGACGCTTCTGTTCCTTGCTGTCTTCATCCTGGCCCTGGGCCGGCTCCGGCCCGACGTCGGCGGCCTGGCGTTCGAGGAGTTCCTCGCGCCCGGCCTCGTCATGATGGCGATCCTGCAGAACGCGTTCGCCAATACATCCTCCTCCATCACCATCGCCAAGGTGCAGGGCAATATCGTCGACTTCCTCATGCCGCCGCTGGGGCCGGGTGAGCTTGTCTTCGCCTTCGCCATGGGCGGCGTGACGCGCGGGCTGATCGTTGCGGGCGTCACCATGATCGGCATGGCGGTCGTCGTGCCGCTGCCCATGGTGCACCTGTGGGCCGTGCTGTTCTTCGGGCTGGCCGCGTCGCTGGTGATGTCGCTCGCGGGCATCCTCGCGGCGATCTGGGCCGACAAGTTCGACCACCTGGCGGCCATCACCAATTTCGTGATCACGCCCCTGGCCTTCCTGTCCGGCACGTTCTACTCGGTCGCCAGCCTGCCGGAGGGGTTCCAGCAGGCGGCCCATCTCAACCCCTTCTTCTACCTGATCGACGGGTTTCGTTATGGCGTCACGGGCTATGCGGACGGCTCGGTCCTGATCGGCGTCGTGTACGTGGCGCTGCTCGTCGGCGGGCTCTGGTGGCTCTGCTACACGGCGTTCCGGCGGGGGTGGCGGCTCAAGGCCTGAGCTTCCGGAGCGTCCCCGCACCCGCTGAAACCCGCGCAGGCGTTGACTTGGCGCGGATTTGACCGGATAATTCGCGGCTCTGGAGGGCGGCTTCGGCGCGCCTCCTTTTTATTTTGGACCCGACGGTTTCAGGCCCCAGTTCCGGGGCCGTCGTTTTTCAGGGCGAGCCGTCGCAAGAGAGGGAGTGACGACCGTGATCTCGTCCGTACTGCCGACCTATGCGCGGGCAGCCATGACCCCCGTCCGGGGCGAAGGCGTGCATGTGTATGCGGCGGACGGCCGACGCTTCCTCGACTTCGGCGCGGGGATCGCGGTCAATGCGCTGGGCCATGCCCATCCGCACCTCGTCACCGCCCTGACGGAGCAGGCGCAAAAGCTGTGGCACGTCTCCAACCTCTACCCGATCGAGGGGCAGCAGAGGCTTGCCGACCGGCTGACGGCGGCGACCTTCGCGGACACGGTCTTCTTTTGCAATTCGGGGGCGGAGGCGGTCGAGGCGTCGGTCAAGATGGCGCGCCGCTATCATTATGTTTCCGGCGCGCCCGAGCGGTTCCGCATCGTCACCTTCGAGGGCGCCTTCCACGGGCGCACGCTCGCAACCATCGCGGCCGGCGGCCAGGCGAAGTATCTGGAGGGGTTCGGCCCGAAGGTCCAGGGCTTCGACCAGGTGCCCTTCGGCGACCATGATGCGCTGAAGGCAGCCATCGGGCCGGAGACGGCGGCGATCCTGATCGAGCCGATCCAGGGCGAGGGCGGCGTGCGCCCGGTGCCTGACGTCTGCCTCCGCGGCCTGCGGGAGCTGTGCGACGAGCATGGCATCCTGCTCATCCTCGACGAGGTGCAGTCGGGCGTCGGCCGGACGGGCAAGCTGTTCGCCCACGAATACGCCGGGATCGCGCCGGATATCATGGCGGTGGCCAAGGGGATCGGCGGCGGCTTTCCCCTGGGCGCCTGCCTTGCGACCGCGGAGGCGGCGAAGGGCATGACCGCGGGCACCCACGGCACGACGTTCGGCGGCAATCCGCTCGCCATGGCGGTGGGCAACGCCGTGCTCGACGTCGTGCTGGCGGATGGGTTTCTCGACCGCGTGAACGACACCGCAAACTTCATGACGCAGCAGCTTCAGGCCTTGCGCGACGCGCATCCCGGGCTGGTTGCCGAGATCCGTGGGCGTGGCCTGATGCGTGGCGTGCGGCTGACCGACGCCGTCGTGAATGGCGACGTCGTGGGCAAGCTGCTCGACGCCGGCGTGATGACCGTGGGCGCCGGGCACAATGTCGTGCGTCTGCTGCCGCCGCTGATCGTGGAGAAGGAGCATGTGCGCGAGGCGCTCGGGCGCCTCGACGCAGTGCTCACGGAACTGGCGGGCGCGGGCAAGGCGCCGGAAAGGGGGACCGCATGAGCGGACCGCGGCACTTCCTCGACATCGACCAGGTGGCCTCCGGCGACCTGCGCTGGATCCTCGACGAGAGCCTGCGCCGCAAGCAGGCCCGCAACGGCCTCGGCCGCGCCGTGCCCGAAGGGGACCGGCCGCTCGCCGGCAAGATGCTCGCCATGATCTTCGAGAAGCCGTCGACCCGGACGCGCGTCTCCTTCGACGTCGCCATGCGGCAGATGGGCGGGGAGACGATCATGCTGACCGGCGCGGAGATGCAGCTCGGCCGCGGCGAGACGATCGCCGACACCGCGCGCGTGCTGTCGCGCTATGTCGACGCGATCATGATCCGCACCGGCAGCCACGACACGCTGACCGAGCTTGCGGAAAACGCGACCGTGCCCGTCATAAACGGGCTGACCTACCGTTCGCATCCCTGCCAGATCATGGCCGACATCGTGACCTTCGAGGAGCGCAAGGGTCCCATCGCCGGCCGTGCGGTCGCCTGGACCGGCGACGGCAACAATGTGGCGCATTCCTGGATCCAGGCGGCGGCCCGGCTCGACTTCGAGATCCGCGTGGCCTGCCCGGAGGAGCTGGAGCCCGATGCCGACGTTGTGGCATGGGCGCGGGGCGAGGGGGCGCAGGTCCACATCCTGCGCGACCCGGCGGAGGCGGTCGCGGGCGTCGATTGCGTGATCACCGACACCTGGGTCTCCATGGGCGACGAGGATGCAGGGCGCCGGCACAATCTGCTGCAGCCCTACCAGGTCAATGCCCGCCTGATGGCCGCGGCGGACAAGGATGCGATCTTCATGCACTGCCTGCCCGCGCACCGGGAGGAGGAAGTGACCTCCGAGGTGCTCGACGGTCCGCAGTCCGTGGTGTTCGACGAGGCGGAAAACCGGCTGCACGCGCAAAAGGGCGTGCTGGCATGGTGCCTTGGGAATGTCTGATCCGGCGATGCATTCGGACCCTGCGTCCGGCACGCGCGACGACCGCGTCGTCCCCTTCCAGATCGAGGGAGCGGATGTTCGCGGCCGGCTCGTCCGCATGGGACCCGCCATCGACCGTGCGCTTTCGGGGCACGGATACCCCGCGCCCGTTTCCCGGCTGCTGGGAGAGGCGCTGCTCGTCGCGACGCTGATCGGCTCCGGGCTCAAGCTGCGCAACCGCTTCACCGTGCAGGCGCAGGGGCAGGGGGCGGTCAGCCTGCTCGTCGCCGACTACCGCGCGGGCGGCGAGGTGCGGGGCTACGCGGGCTTCGACGCGGACGCGGTCGCGGCCGCCGGGCCGGACGCCGATCCCTTCGCGCTGCTGGGCGGGGGCTTCCTCGCCATGACCATCGACCAGGGCCCGGATACCGAGCCCTACCAGGGCATCGTGCCGATCGAGGGGGGCTCGCTCGCCGCGGCGGCCACGCGCTATTTCGACCAGTCGGAGCAGATCGTCACCACGATGCGCCTCGCGGTCGCCGAGGCGTTCGACCGCCGCGCGGGCGGCGGTGCCCATTGGCGCGGCGGTGGCATCATGCTGCAGCGCCTCGGCAAGGGCGGCGAGGAAGCGAAAAAGGCGCTCGACACCGAGGAGGCCGCCGAGGACTGGGCGCGCGCGGGCATCCTCCTGTCGTCCGTCGAGGACGTGGAACTGATCGACCCCGACCTCACCCCCGCGACGCTGCTCTACCGCCTGTTCCACGAGGACGGCGTGCGCGTGTTCGAGGAGAGCGAAGTTGCCTTCGGCTGCACCTGCAGTGCGGAGAAGGTCGCGAACGTCCTGCGCCTGCACGGACAGGCGGAACTTCAGGACATGGTCGAAGACGGTGAGATCCGCGCGACCTGCCAGTTCTGCAGCGCGCTCTACCGGTTCGACCCGGCCGAGTTCCTCGATCGCTGAGCCGCGGGGGCTTACCCGTCGAACGACGACGACGGGTTGCCGATGATGGTCAGGAACTCCCGCCGCGTCATCGGGTTGGTGCGGAAGTCGCCCAGCATCTGGCTCGTCACCAGAGTCACGCCCGGCTTGTGCACGCCGCGCGTCGTCATGCACTGATGTGCGGCCTCGATCACCACGGCAACGCCCTTCGGCTCCAGCACCTGCTGGATCGTGTTGGCGATCTGCGCCGTCATCTTCTCCTGCACCTGCAGACGGCGGGCGAACGCCTCCACAACGCGGGCGAGCTTGGAGATGCCGACGACCTTGCCGGTCGGGAGATAGGCGACGTGCGCACGCCCGATGATCGGGGCGAGGTGATGCTCGCAATGGCTTTCGAAGCGGATGTCGCGCAGCAACACCATCTCGTCATAGCCCTCGACCTCCTCGAACGTGCGCTCGAGATAGGCGACCGGGTCCATGTCATAGCCCGCGAACCACTCCTCGAAGGCCTTGGCCACGCGCTTGGGCGTGTCGACGAGGCCCTCCCGGTCGGGATCGTCGCCGGCCCAGCGCAGCAGCGTGCGAACCGCCTGCTCCGCCTCTTCGCGCTCCGGACGGGGCATCGCGGGGGCGGCTTGGGGCTTCAGGTCGTGCGCGGCATCGCCAGCAGCCATGAAAGAACTCCTTCGGAACGCTTTGGGAAGAGGGCCGCGTGTAGCCCTCTCTCGACGGTCAGTATACGCCTCTTTGCCCGCCGTGGTTCACCCTTTGGCGTGATCTCAGTTGACCACCCGGCGCGCGGCCGGCGAGTCGAGCGAAAACATGGGGATCGCGATGTCGAACATCTCCCCGCCGGCGCCTTCCATGCGATAGCTGCCTGTCATGATGCCCGACGGCGTGGAAAGCGGCGTGCCGCTCGAATACTCGAAGGTCTCGCCCGGCGCGATCAGCGGCTGCTCGCCGACGACGCCCGCGCCCTTCACGTCCTGGCGGCGCCCGTGGCCGTCGGTGATGATCCAGTGGCGCGAACGCAGCCGTACCGGCGCCGCCGTCCCGTTGGTGATGCGCACAGTGTAGGCCCAGACGTGATAGCTCTCCTGCGGGCTCGATTCATGGTCGAGGTAGAAGGCATCCACCTCCACGGCGATCCCGTCGGTCACGGCACGATACATGGATGCCCCTGCGCCCCCAGCCACCAATATATTCAAGATAGGATATCGCAGCCCCGAGTCGAGTGTTTCGGCCCGAACTTCAGCCGTCCAGCGCCGCGGTAAGGTCGGCGATCAGGTCGTCCGCATCCTCCAGCCCCACCGAGAGGCGCAAGGTGGCGTCCGTGATGCCCAGTTCCGCGCGCGCTTCCGGCGTGAGCCGCTGGTGCGTCGTCGTCGCGGGGTGCGTGATCAGCGATTTCGCGTCCCCCAGATTGTTGCTGATCGACACGATGCCCAGCCGGTTGAGCGCGGCGAACGCTTCCCGCTTCCCGCCCCTCACGTCGAAGGTCACGAGCGTGCCGCCCGCCGCCATCTGACGGCTGGCGAGGCCGTGCTGCGGATGGTCGGCGCGGCCCGGATAGAGCACGCGCGCGACCTTCGGATGGGCTGCCAGCGCATCGGCGATCCGCGCGGCGGCGGCGCACTGCGCCTCGACCCTGAGCGACAGCGTCTCCAGTCCCTTCAGCAGCACCCAGGCGTTGAACGGGCTCATCGCCGGGCCGGTGTGCCTGCAGAAGGTTTCGAGATACTCCGTCCGGAAGGCTTCCGACGACAGCACCGCGCCGCCCAGGCACCGCCCCTGCCCGTCGATGTGCTTGGTCGCCGAATAGACGACGACGTCCGCGCCCTGCTCCATGGGCCGCTGCAGAACCGGGGTCGCGAACACATTGTCGACGACCACGCGGGCGCCAGCGGCATGCGCGATGTCGCAGACGGCCTTCAGGTCGACGATCTCCAGCCCGGGATTGGAGGGCGTCTCGAGGAAGAACACCTTCGTCTCCGGCCGCACGGCGCGGGCCCAGGCTTGCGTATCGCGCCCGTCGACCAGCGTGCAGGCGACGCCCATGCGCGGCAGCAGCGTCTCGCACACATAGAGGCACGAGCCGAACAGCGCGCG
>JAJLJT010000268.1:0-13983 GCA_033844555.1 Alphaproteobacteria bacterium
GACGCATGCGACGCAACCCCCGGCTTTGCCGCGATGCTGGAAAGCCTCGGCTTCCAGCGCCTGCGTCCCTTCACGCGCATGGCGCTCGGCGCCGCGCCCGCGGGCACGCCAGACCTCATCGCCGCCATCGCCGGGCCCGAACTCGCCTGACGCGCAGACGCAAAGGGCCGCCGGATCGCCCCGGCGGCCCCCTGTCGCGTGCTCTGTCGTTGCTGCCTTACTTCGGCATCTTGATCGACTTGTCGAGGAAGGCGTTGGTGTAGATCGTCTTCACGTCGAACGGCTGCTCGAGGTCGAAATAGGTCTCGACCAGCGTGTAGTCGTCCTTCATCCGCGCGTCGTCGAAGGCGCCCAGCGCAACGTTCTGCGAGGTCTTGTCGGTCATCAGTTCGACCACGAGCGCCCAGTTCTCCAGCTCGTTGTCGACCTTCAGGCCGGTGTTCGCCGCCACCAGCGCCTCCACGCAGGGCTGCGGATTGTCGACGCAGAAGCGGAAAGCGCGCTGCGTGACATCGACGAACGCCTGCACTGCCTTCTGGTTCTCGCCCAGGAAGTTCGCGTTCACGAACAGCGAGTTGCCATAGGGGTTGATGCCCAGCTCCGACCACTTGAAGAAGCCCATGTCATCGCCCAGCTCGCGCTGGAAGATGTGGTGGATGTTGTAGAACGACGTGGTGATGTCGATCGACTTGGCCTTCAGCGCCGCCAGCTTGGCGTTCGGCTGCACGTTGACCCAGGTGACCGAGTCCGGATCCAGTCCGTTCTTCTTGGCAAGCGCCGGCCACATGGCGCGGGCCGCATCCGACGGCGGGTTGCCGATCTTGTGCCCGGGGAAGTCCTGGATGCCCTTGATGCCCGAGGATTTCAGCCAGTACATGCCATAGGGCGAGTTGGCGTAGACGTTCATCACCGCCACGAGGTTGGCGCCCTTGCCGCGCGCGACGAGCGCGGTGCCCATGTCGGCGAGACCGATATCGGTCTGGCCGATGCCCGTGCGCTGGGCGGCGGCGGCCGAGCCCTTGCCCTGCTCGATGTTCAGGTCGATGCCCGCCTTCTCGTACCAGCCCTCCTGCTGGGCGTAGTAGTAGGGGGCATGGTCGCCACCGGCGATCCAGTTGAGGACGAAATCAATTTCCGTCTTTTCCGCCGCCTGTGCCGACGACACGGCGAACAGCGCTGCCAGCGCGATCCATCCCTTCCGCATGACTTCTCCCCATTGGGTCTGGTAACCGGTTCCGATTGACGCCGCGGTCCAGCCGCATGATTGTAACTCACTGATTACTTAAGGGTGCTTGCGATGGAAACCGCTGTCAAGCCGGAACGCCGGGCGGAAAAGCCCGCAACCCCGCAGAAACGCGACCCCGAGCGGACCCGCCGCCGGATCATGGAGGCCGCGACGCACGAGTTCTCGCACCGCGGTCTCGCTGGCGCGCGGATCGCCGACATCGCGGCGCGCGCAGGCACCAACAAGCGCATGCTCTATCATTATTTCGGCGACAAGGAGGCGCTGTTCCTCGCCGTGCTGGAAAACGCCTATGCGTCGATCCGCACGCGCGAACGCGCCCTCGACCTGGAGCACCTGCCGCCGGCGGAGGCGATGCGCAAGCTGGTCGAGACGACCTGGGATCACTACATCGAACACCCTGAATTCATTAGCCTTCTCAATTCCGAGAACCTGCACGGGGCGCGCCACCTGAAACGCTCGTCGCAGGCACGCGCCATGCACTCCCCCTTCGCGGAGATGATCGCGCAGATCCTGCGAAAGGGCGAGGCGGAAGGCGTCTTCCGCTCCGGCGTCGATCCCGTGGACCTCTACATCTCCATCGCGTCGCTCGGCTATTTCTACCTGTCGAACCGGCACACGCTGTCGTTCATCTTCGACCGCGACCTGGAAGCGCCGGAGCAACTGGCGCGCCGCCGCGCCCACATGGTGGAGGTGGTGCTCGGCTATCTGCGTCCGCTGCGGCGGGACTCTTGACTTCCCCGGCGGCTCGATCCTAGAAATAACCACATGGTTACTTAAGAGGGCGAAGGCGGTGCACTGGCACGACATTCCGGGACCGGTTCTGGAGAATTTGCGGCGCGGTGTAGCGATCCCCGCGCATCCGCTTGCGCTCACCGCCGCACGCACGCTCGACACCCGCCGCCAGCGCGCGCTCACCCGCTATTACATCGACGCGGGCGCGGGCGGCCTCGCGGTCGGCGTGCACACGACGCAGTTCGCGATCCGCGAGGCGGGCCTTTTCGAGCCCGTCCTGCGCACGGCGATGGAGACCGCCGCCGACTGGACAGAACGGCCGCTGGTGATGATCGCCGGTCTCGCCGGGCCGACGGCGCAGGCGGTGCGGGAGGCGGAGACGGCGCGCGCCCTCGGCTATCACGCAGGCCTCCTGTCGCTCGCGGCCCTCGGCGGCGCGTCCGAGGACGAGATGGTCGCCCATTGCGCCGCCGTCGCGCGCGTCATGCCCATCGTCGGCTTCTATTTGCAGCGCGCCGTGGGCGGGCCGGACCTGTCGGCGCGCTTCTGGCGGCGGTTCGCGGAGATCGACAATGCGGTCGCCATCAAGATCGCGCCCTTCAACCGTTACCGCACGCTCGACGTCGTGCGCGGCGTGGCGGAAGCGGGCGCGGAGGAGCGCATCACGCTCTACACGGGCAACGACGACCACATCCTGCTCGACCTGCTGACGCCCTACCGGGTTCGGCGCGGGGCGGACGAGGTGACGCTGCGCATCCGGGGCGGCCTGCTCGGCCAGTGGTCGGTGTGGACGAAGGCGGCCGTCGAGATGCTGGAGCGCGCGCACGCCGCCGCCGACAGCGGCCAGGTCCCGGCGGACCTGCTGACGCTCGATGCGCAACTGACCGACGCAAACGGCGCGCTGTTCGACGTCGCCAACGACTTCGCCGGATGCATCGCCGGGTGCCACGAGGTGTTGCGCCGGCAGGGCCTGCTTGAAAACATGGTCCTGCTCGATCCCGAAGAGGGATTGGGCCCGGGCCAGGCGGACGAGATCGACCGCGTGTGCGCGGCCTATCCGCACCTGGCCGACGATGCCTTCGTCGCCGGGAACCGTGAAAGGTGGCTGGCATGACGGCGACACCGGCGCCCGCGGAGAACGGGCGGCCCTTCATCCGCATGGAGGGCGTGAAGAAGATCTACCGCACCGGCGGGCAGGAGTTCCTGGCCGTCTCCGACGTGACCATGTCGGTGACGGAGGGGGAGCTTGTGGCCCTGGTCGGTCCGTCGGGGTGCGGCAAGACGACCGTGCTGAAGATCCTCGCCGGCCTACACGGCCACGACGGCGGCACGGTGGAGATCGGCGATCCCGCCCACCCCTTCCAGCCCGGCCGCGACGTCGGGATGGTGTTCCAGCAGCCCCTGCTTCTGAAGTGGCGCACGATCCTGCAGAACGTGCTGCTGCCGGCGGAAATCCTGGGACTGCCGATGCGGGAAGCGAAGGAGCGCGCACGCGACCTGCTGAAACTCGTCGGCCTCGAAGGCTTCGAGGAGAAGCGGCCCTACGAGCTGTCGGGCGGCATGCAGCAGCGCGCGGCCATCGCGCGCGCCCTCGTTCACGATCCGAAGCTCGTGCTGATGGACGAGCCGTTCGGCGCGCTCGACGCGCTCACACGGGAGCGCATGAACCTCGAGCTTCTGCGCATCTGGGCGGAAAGCGGCAAGACGATCCTGTTCGTCACGCACTCGATCCAGGAGGCGGTGCTCATGGGCTCGCACTGCGCGGTGCTGACCGCGGGGCCCGCGCGCATGGCCGACTTCTTCGCCATCGACCTTCCCTATCCCCGCCGCCTCGACATGCGGCAATCGCCGGAGTTCGGCGTCTACGCGCGGCGCATCTACGACCTTCTCGGAATGGAGTGAGCCCCAATGGCTGAACGGTCCATCGGCATCATCATGCACGGCGTCACGGGCCGCATGGGGATGAACCAGCATCTCATCCGCTCGATCCTGGCGATCCGGGCGCAAGGCGGCGTCACGCTGTCGAACGGCGACCGCCTGATGCCGGAACCGCTGATCGTCGGGCGCAACGCCGACAGGATCGCAGGCCTCGCCAGGGCGCACGGCCTCACCCGCTGGACCACGGACCTCGACGCAGCGCTGAAGGACGAGACCTGCCCGATCTTCTTCGACGCAGGCACGACGCAGATGCGCTGCGAGCTTCTGCGCAAGGCGATCGACGCGGGCAAGCACGTCTATTGCGAGAAGCCGATCGCCGACAAGCTCTCCGACGCGCTCGACGTCGCCCGCCACGCGCAGGCCAAGGGCATCAAGCACGGCGTCGTGCAGGACAAGCTGTTCCTGCCGGGCCTCCTCAAGATGAAGCGGCTGAAGGACGCGGGCTTCTTCGGCCGGCTGCTGTCGGTGCGGGGGGAGTTCGGCTACTGGGTGTTCGAGGGCGATCTCGAACCCGCGCAGCGGCCGAGCTGGAATTACCGCACCAAGGACGGCGGCGGCATCATCCTCGACATGCTGTGCCACTGGCGCTACGTGCTCGACAACCTGTTCGGGGAGGTGAAGGCCGTCTCCTGCCGCGGCGCGACGCACATCCCCAAGCGCTGGGACGAGCAGGGCGCGCCCTATGACGCCGACGCCGACGACGCGGCCTATGCGACGTTCGAGCTTGAGGGGGGCGTGGTCGCGCAATTGAACTCCTCCTGGTGCGTGCGCGTGCGCCGCGACGATCTCGTGACCTTCCAGGCCGACGGGGTGAACGGCTCCGCGGTCGCGGGCCTCACCCGCTGCTGGACGCAGGACCGCGTGAACACGCCCAAGCCCGTCTGGAACCCGGACCAGCCGCAGACCCACAATTTCTTCGACGACTGGGCCGAGGTGCCCGACCGCGGCGCGAACGAGAACGGCTTCAAGATCCAATGGGAGATGTTCCTGCGCCACATCGTCGAGGACACGCCCTGGAAATACACGCTGCTGGAAGGCGCCAAGGGCGTGCAGCTTGCGGAACTCGGGCTTGAAAGCTGGCGCGAGCGCAAGTGGCTCGACGTGCCCGCGCTGACGCTCTGAGACGGAAGGCGCCCACCCCATGCCCCACGTGATCCTTCCCAAGCCGGGCGGTGGCACCGAGCGCTTCGTGACCGCCCCGCCCCGCGACTACCCGGCCCGTCAGGCGGGCGGCTTCAACCGCATCGCCTTCGCAGCCGCCCATGTCGTCTGCGACCCGCTGGCCGAAGCCGACCCCTGGCTCGACGCGGCCGTGGACTGGGAGCGGACGATTGCCTTCCGCACCTCGCTCTGGGACCTCGGCCTCGGCGTGGCGGAAGCGATGGACACCGCCCAGCGCGGCATGGGGCTGGACTGGACGACCGCGCTCGAGCTTATCCGGCGCTCGGTCGAGGCGGCAAAGGACCATCCGCAGGGCCTCGTCTTTTCCGGCGCGGGCACCGACCACCTCGCGCCCGCGCCCGGCCAGACCGTCGACGATGTGATCGCAGCCTATGAGCAGCAGATCGCCGCCATCGAGAAGGTGGGCGGCCGGATCATCCTGATGGCGAGCCGGGCGCTCGCCGCCTGCGCGAAGGGACCGGACGACTACGCCCGCGTCTATGGCCGCGTCCTCTCGCAGGTGAAGGAGCCGGTCATCATCCATTGGCTGGGCGAGATGTTCGATCCCGCGCTCGAAGGCTATTGGGGGTCGAAGGACCACATGGCGGCGATGGACACCTGTCTCGCCGTGCTCGCCGAGAACGCCGCCAAGGTGGACGGCATCAAGATCTCGCTCCTGTCGAAGGAGAAGGAGATCGCCATGCGCCGCAGGCTGCCGGCGGGCGTGCGCATGTACACGGGCGACGACTTCAACTATGCGGAACTGATCGCCGGCGACGAGGTCGGCCATTCCGACGCGCTGCTCGGCATCTTCGACGCCATCGCACCGGCGGCGGCGGCCGCGCTCGCGGCCCTCTCCCAAGGCGACGAGGCGCGCTTCCACGAGATCCTCGCGCCGACCGTTCCGCTGTCGCGCCACATCTTCAAGGCGCCCACCCGCTTCTACAAGACGGGCATCGTGTTCCTGGCTTGGGCGAACGGCTTGCAGGACCATTTCACCATGATCGGCGGGCAGGAGAGCACGCGCTCCACCCAGCACCTGGCGGAACTGTTCCGGCTGGCCGACGCGGCGGGCCTGCTGCGCGATCCGGACCTTGCGTGCAGGCGCATGAGCCAGCTCATGGCCGTGCGCGGCGTGGGCTGACCTGCGATGAGCGGAGACACGCCGACGCTCGACCGGCTCTCGATCAATCTCGCGACCGTGCGCCAGCAATGGGGCCTGCGCGAGGCGGTCGAGGGCTGCGCGCGCGCAGGCATCGGCGCCATCGCCCCCTGGCGCGACCAGGTTGCGGCGGTAGGGCTGGCCGAAAGCGCGCGGATCGTCCGCGACCACGGCATGCGCGTGACCGGCCTGTGCCGCGGCGGCATGTTCCCGGCGGCAACGCCCGAGGGGCTCGCAGCCGCGCACGAGGACAATCTGAAAGCGCTGGAGGAGGCCGTCACGCTGGGCGCGGACTGCCTCGTCCTCGTCGTCGGCGGACTGCCCGACGGCTCGAAGGACATCCGCGACGCCCGCCGCATGGTCGAGGACGGCATCGCAAGGCTGCTGGAGGCGGCGCGCCCGGCGGGCATGCCGCTCGCCATCGAGCCCCTGCACCCGATGTATGCCGCCGACCGGGCCTGCGTGAACACGCTCGCCCAGGCGCTCGACATCTGCGACCGGCTGGACGACGGTGTCGGCGTCGCCATCGACGCCTATCACGTCTGGTGGGACCCGGATCTCGAGGCGCAGATCGCGCGCGCGGGCCGGGCGGGGCGCATCCTCGCCTATCACATCTGCGACTGGCTGGTGCCGACCACGGACCTGCTGCTCGACCGCGGCATGATGGGCGACGGCGTGATCGACCTGAAGCGCCTGCGCGGCCTCGTGGAAGCGGCTGGCTACACCGGCCTGCACGAGGTCGAGATCTTCTCGAAGGACAATTGGTGGCAGCGCGACCCGGACGAGGTGCTGGCCACCTGCATCGAGCGCCACCGCGACGCAAGCTGACCCGCCTGCGCAAGGAAGGGGCAGGGCCCTACCGGCCCTACCCCTTGTGTTTCCGCGGGTTCTTTCGGATTCAGCGTTCGGAGGAGAAGTGCGTCTTCAGATAGTCGAGGACGATCTTCTTCGTCTCCTCGTCCGTCTCCGGCATGCCTTGCGTGTTGATCATCCATTGCCACAGGTCGTCCCAGCGTGCGTCGGTCACATGCTGCTGCTTGATGATCGCGGTCGAGTGGCAGGCCGTGCAGGTGTAGAAGGTTTCTTCCATGCCGGGCGCATCCGGCAGGTTCCCGAATTCCTCGTTGAGCGGCACGCCGGACTTGCTCGTCGTCGGTTGCGCAGATGCGCCGCCGCCCGGCATCAGCGGATTGAAGCCGGTACGGGGCGCGCCCATCGGATTGGCGGCGCGGGCCCGGGCGGCGGCCGCCGACGCCTCCGCTGCGGCACGGGCCTCTTCCTCCGCCTTGCGCTTGGCTTCCGCTTCCGCGGCGGCGCGCGCTTCCGCCTCGGCGCGGACCTCGGCCGCGATGCGCGCGCGCGTCTCGGCGAGTTGCGCAGGGTCCGGGATCGGCTGCTCATAGGGCGCCGAGAGAAGCTGGTAGCCAATGACGCCCGCCACCGCCGACAGGACGACGCCGAGCACGAAAGCCTTCAGGTCTTGCATGTAACCACCGGATGCGGAGGGAATTGCCATTGGAACCCCGAACCGGATGCCCGGACCGCCCGCTAGGCAGGCGGCCCGGACAATCCGGCCGGGAAGGAGGCCCGCAAATGGGCCGGCGACTGCGTCAGACCGCGAACATCGCGATGCGGTGCTGCATGTTGTTGCCGTAGCCGCGCGGGTTCCAGCCCGGCACGACCGGCGGCTGGCTGACGCCGTCCTTGTCGGTCGCCCGCGCCCAGACCTCGTAATAGCCGGCCTGAGGCGGCGTGACATTGGCGCGCCAATGCTGCCAGGCGAAGGAGTTGCGCGGCGCGTCGAGTTCCGCCTCGGTCCAGGTCTGGCCGAAGTCGAGCGAGACGTGCATCGCCGCGACGTCACCCTTGCCGCACCAGGCATGGCCGCGCACTTCCGTGGCCTCGCCCGCCTTCACCTCGACCCCGGTCTGCGGGAAGGTGATGAGGGACTTCACCGGCATTTCCATCATCACGACCATGTCGGACTTCGGAACTTCCGTGCCCGGCGCGACCGGGTAGGCGGGCATCCGGTAGGAGTAGCCGGTCATCTTGGAGCCGTCGTGCTCCTGGTCGCGGATCCAGATGCGCTGCAGGAACTTGTGCGAGGCCGACCCCGGATAGCCCGGGATCACGAGTCGCAGCGGGAAGCCGTGCAGGGCGGGAACGGGCTGGCCGTTCATTTCCCACGCGATCATGCACTCCGGCCCCATGGCCTTCTCGATCGGCACGCCGCGCGAGATCACCTCCTTCTCCGGATCGCCGGAGAGGTGGACGTCGTTGCCATAGTGCGCGGTATAGACGGCCGAGGACTTCAGGCCCGCGGCCTTCAGCACGTCGGCGAGCCGCACGCCGGTCCATTCCGGGCAGCCGACCGCGCCGACGGTCCACTGGTTGCCGGAGGCGCCCGGATTGAAGAAGGCGCGCCCGTTGCCGCCGCACTCGATCCAGAGCTGCTGGGTCACCGTCTCGAAGCGCGACTTCAGGTCGGCGATGCTGAGCGTGAGCGGGTTCTCCACCTCGCCGTCGATGGTCAGCGTCCAGTCGTCCGCCTTCATGTCGAGCGCGGTCTGCGGGTAAAGGCCGTTCGAGCGGACGAAGAACCGCTCGTAGGGCGTGACCTTGTCGTCCAGCAGGTGCGCCGGCGTCTCGGCGTTCAGCGGCCGGTCGCCGAGGACCGTGAGGCCCTGCTTCTCGGCCATCAGGTCGATGCCCGTATCCTGCGCGAACGCCGCCGGCATGAGCCCCGCCGGCATGTTCCGATGGAACGGAATCGAAGCACCGATCATCGCGCCCATCGTGGCAAGCCCGGCGCCCTTCAGGAAGCCGCGGCGGTCGGAATTCGGCTTGCGGCCGAAGACGAGCCAGTCCGCCTTTTCAGGGTTTTCCGCATAGACGCCGCGGATCTCGTCGGCCGAGCGCGTGGCGCGCACGGTATCGGTTTTTTCTCTGTTCGACATGCCTGTCCTCCCCTTGCAGGCCATCCCGGTTGCCACGCACCGTTCAGCGGCGCGCGCGGACAGCCTTGGAAAGAGGAAACGCAGGGTAGCTTCGAATTATTCCAGATTTTCGATGCAGGCGCCGTCAGCCGACGCACGGCGCGCGATAAGCAGGCCCCGCCACACGCATTTCCGGTGCGCCGGCACGCTGGCTTTCCTCGTGCAGAACCCGGGTGACCGCCGCGAACCGCCGGGCATCCATCCCGCGCGCAAGCACGGCATAGCCCGTCGCGCCGACGCGCCAGCGCGCGACCCGCATCCCGTCGGCGCCGGTGCCCGATACGACCTCCGCTCCGAGCCCATCGGGAGCGGGTGCGACCCAGAATCCGAGCCGGCAGCCGTTCCGCCCGAGATAGCCGACGAACATGGCGGGCCCGTCCGCGCCCTGCATGACCTCGATATGGGCCGCGCTCAGCCGCGCGATGGAAAGGTCGGGGATCGTGCGCGGCAGTCCGGCGACGAGCACGGCCGACCCGTCGGCACCGCTCAGTCCGACCTCGCCCTGCTGCCCGTTCGCCCAGACCTCGAACTCCGCCATCGCATGACCCGACCACGCCTGCAGCGGATCGGGCGGCACGGCAACGGACCACACCGCAGGGCCGAGCACCGCCGCGAGCGCAAGGGACGCCGCCAGGAGACCGCCAGCCCACCAGCCGGCGGTCCGGCGGAGCGGGTGCGGCGGACCGGACGAAAGAGCGCCGATTTCCGGCACATTGGCCGTCATCCCGGCGAAGGCCGCTTCGCTCGACGACTTCACCTGCGCGAGCGCCGCCACCTCGGCCGCGAGGCGCGGATCGCCGGCCACGGCCTCGGCGATCTCGGCCGACGTCCACGCGTCCGCCTCGCCGTCGACATAGGCGTTCAGCATCTCGCGCGAGAAACCCGTGGTCCCGGTCATGCGGCCCTCATACTCCCCGTCTGCCGCGGCGCGTCGCCAAGGGACGCACGTTACCGGCCGCGATAGCGGCCATCAGCTGCGCCCTGGCCCGCGACAGGCGGCTCATTACCGTGCCCACCGGCACATCCAGGATCTCGGCCGCGTCCTGGTAGCTGAACCCGGCGAAATCCACCAGCGCGACCACTTCGCGTCCCGTCGGCGACAACGTCTCCAGCGCCTGGCGCACGGTCACCACATCGATCATGCGCCGGTCGCAAACCGCGTCCGGCGCCTCTTGCGCGGCCGCCTCGTCCAGTGCGACGAGCGCGACCTGCCCCAACCTGCGCCCCCGGTCGATCCACGCATTGCGCAGGATCCGGAACAGCCACGCGCGCACGGCCGGCGCATCCGCAGGAACCCGCGCCGCCGCCAGCGCCTTGACCGCGCAGTCCTGCAGGAGGTCCTCCGCGGTCTCGCGGTCGCCAGCAAGGCTCAGCGCATAGCCGAACAGGCGCACGCGATGCGCAAGGAGTGCTTGTCTGACCCGTTCCGACACCCGCCGCCGCCCGCTTTTCCGCATTTCGCAGCCCAGGCCGTCTCCGGGCATGGAGACGGCAGGAAAAGCGTAGCGCGGCAATTCCGGCACGACCAGAGCAATTGCCGAACCCTGCACAACAGAAGAAACGCGCAAGAGCCCACAGCTATTCCCTCGCGGCGAAGGCCGGGCGAACCTGCCATGCATGGCACGGAATGGCGTGGCAGCCCATGCCGCTCTAGGATTTGGCCAATGCAGCCGACAGAGACGACCCAGATGGCGCGGCGATCGGGCGCCGCCTTGCCCTCCCCGCGCCATGCGCCGCTGGGGTTTGCCGCCTTCGTCGGCCTGATCGCCGGCCTGATGGGGCTCAACGCGCTTGCGACCGACGTCATGCTCCCGGCGTTTCCGCTGATCTCCGGCAGCTTCGCGCTACAGGATCCGAACGAGGTACAGACCGTCGTCTCCGCCTATCTGCTCGGCTTCGGCGGCGGCCAGCTCGTCATGGGCGTGCTGTCCGACCGGTATGGCCGGCGCCCGGTGCTTCTGACCGGCCTCGCGGTCTATTTTGCCGCCGCCCTCTGGTGCGTGGTTGCGCCGAACATGACGACCATGCTGATCGCCCGGGTGATCCAGGGGGCGGGCTCGGCCGCGCCGCGCGTCATCGCCACGGCGGCCATCCGGGACTGCTACGAGGGGCGGCGCATGGCGCGCGTGGTCTCGCTCGTCATGATGGTGTTCATGGCCGTGCCGGTGCTGGCCCCGACCCTGGGGCAGGCCGTGCTGTTCGTTGCCGACTGGCGCGCGGTGTTCGGCCTGCTCGCGGTCTATTCCTTCGTGATGTTCGCCCTGTGCGCGGCGTTCCTGCCCGAGACCCTGCGGCCCGAGCATCGGCGCGCGATCCGGCCCTATGTCATCCTCGCCGCGCTGCGCTCTCTCTTCGGATCGCGGCAGACGGTGGGTTACATGCTAGCGGCGGGGGTGTTCTTCGGGGCCATGTTCGGCTTCATCAACTCGGCCCAGCAGGTGCTGGTCGATGTCATGGGCCTCGGCGTCTGGTTCCCCGCCGTCTTCGCCGTGGGCGCTGCCGGTATCGCGGTGTCGGCCTTCGTCAATGCACGCCTGGTCGAGCGTCTCGGCATGCGCCTGCTCAGCCATACCGCGGTATTCCTCTATCTCGGCATCTCGCTGCTGATGGCGGGCTTCGCGGAACTTGGCCTGCTCGACGCCTGGGTGTTCGTGCCGCTGCTGTCGGCGTCGATGCTGCTGGTAGGGCTGGTCTTCTCCAACTTCAACGCGCTCGCGATGGAGCCGCAGGGCCATATCGCGGGCATCGCGTCCTCGGTGATCGGTGCGACAACCGTCCTGGTCGGCGGGCTGATCGGCTATGCGATCGGGCAGTCCTTCGACGGAACGGCCACGCCCATGGCGTTGGGCTTCGCGGGCTCGGGTGCGGCGACCGTCGTCATCCTGCTCGTCACCGAGCGGGGGCGCCTGTTCCGGTCCGGGCGGACAGAGCCGGGAACCGCGCACCGCTGAACCCGGACGGGCGGCGCGATTGTGCCCGAATTTTCAAGGGAAATTCTGCGGTACGGAGCGCTACTTCACCCTTCGTTTACTAAAAATCCAATACATTCGATTGCAGTTTTTTGGCGGCAATCGCGCGGATGACAACCAATCTGGAACGCGACTTCGAGCGGCGGTACAACCGCTTTACCCTGCGTTTTCACGACGCAGATGTCGAAGCACGTTATGTCGTCGCCTATCTCTCGCAGTCGCTGCCGATCATCCGCATCGCCCTGCTGCTTGGCGCAATCCTGTTCGCAGTGTTCGGCGTCCTCGACCAGGTGCTTGCCGCCGATTATGTGGGCAAATTGTTCGCGATCCGCTTCCTGCTGGCTTGCCCGGTCCTGCTGATCGCATTCCTGCTGACCTACTCTAAGTGGATCTGGTCGCATTCCCAGCTGATCTTGTCGCTGACAATGTCGACGGCCGGTCTCAGCATCATCCTCATGACCGCGATCATCGGGGAGCCTGCCTCGCACCTCTATTATGGCGGGCTGATGCTCGTGCTCATCTATTGCGGGACGCTGTTCCGGCTCCACTTCGTTCGCGCGGCTGCGGTATCGCTCGGCCTCTATGTGACCTATCTGCTGTCAGCCACATTCGTGAACCCGGTCCCGGCATGGGCCTTGGCGAACAACGCCTTCTTCCTGAGCGTCGCCGTAGGCGTGACGGTGTTCGCGAGTTACGCCATTGATCATTTCATGCGCAGCATCTTCGTGCAGAACGAAGTCCTGGCGGAGGCGCGGCGACAGGCGGAGGCGCTGCAGGCCAAGGCGGAGGCGGCCAACCATGCCAAGAGCCAGTTCCTCGCGACCATGAGCCACGAGTTGCGCACGCCGCTCAACGCCATCATCGGGTTCAGCGAAATGATGATGGGCGAGTATTTCGGGCCCCTCGGAAACGAGCGCTACAAGGCCTACACGAGCGACATTCACAAGAGCGGCCGCTTCCTCTGCACGATTATCGACGACATTCTCGACCTGTCGAAGGCCGAGGCCGGCACGTTGCGGGTGGAAGCGGAAGATATCGACCTCGCCCACCTGGCCGAGGAGACCATGACCCTGTTCGGCGACCAGGCGGCAGAAAAGCAGATCGCCCTGTCGATGGACCCGGGGGATGGCCCGCACATGGTGCATGCCGACCCGCGGCTGATGCGGCAGTTGCTCGTGAACCTGCTGACCAACGCGGTGAAGTTTACCGAGGCGGGCGGCCGCGTCGACCTCCTCGTTGCCGCGGCCGACAACGGTGGCACACAGCTCGTGGTGCGTGACACGGGCTGCGGCATCCCCGTCGAGGAACAGGAGCGCGTCTTCGAGCCCTTCGTGCAGCTCGAAGACGCGTTCGCGCGTTCCAAGGGGGGTGCGGGACTGGGACTGCCATTGGTGAAGAAGATCGTCGATCTGCACGATGCCGAGATACATATGACGAGCGGCCCCGACATCGGCACCGAGTTCCGCATCGTGTTTGCCTCCATCGGCGAAACGCCGGCAGACGAGGACGGCGGGTCCGGCGGCCTGCGGAAGGCTGCTGCGGCGCTTCGCGCGGCCCGTGGCCAGGGCGGTGCGGATGGCGATCTCCCCGCAGGCAGGGCAGATCCGGACCCACAGGCTGGCAGCCGCGCGCAGGCGTCGGCGATCGCGCGAAAAACATCCGCCGCTTAACCGGGCATTAAGAGTTTTCGGCGATCCTCATACCTGTCCGAACGACGCGTCGACATCGGACCGAAGCCCCCCGGACTGGCGAGAGCGGTAACGGGGGGTTTCATATTTC
>JAJLJT010000269.1:0-11201 GCA_033844555.1 Alphaproteobacteria bacterium
ATGCGGTCGCAATAATCCCAGTATTCCTGAAGCGTCTCGCCCTTGACGGCGAAGACCGGAATGCCGGCTGCGGCGATCGCGGCGGCGGCGTGGTCCTGCGTGGAGAAGATGTTGCACGACGCCCAGCGCACTTCCGCGCCCAGCGCGGTCAGCGTCTCGATCAGCACGGCGGTCTGGATCGTCATGTGCAGCGAACCGGCGATACGCGCGCCCTTCAGGGGTTGAGCATCGGCATATTCGGCGCGCACGGCCATCAGGCCCGGCATCTCGTGTTCGGCGATCTCGATCTCGGTGCGGCCGTAGTCGGCAAGCGAGATGTCCTTCACCACATAGTCATTGGCGGTCATGGCGGCGTCTCTTTCTTCAGGAGATGGGTCCGGGGTGTCCTTGGATCGCGTCTATATCAGGCGGCGGGGATGCCGACAACCGCCGTATAAAGACATCCTTATGTCCTTGCGCGACATGGCGCCCCACGTCCGGGCGTCCACGCTTCGCCCAAGCCCTGTCCTGCTACCCGGCGGCGCTGAGGCGGTCGAGGACGGCGGCGATGCGCGCCGGGTCCGTCTCGGCCATGGCCTGGCCGGCCGCAACGCGTGCCTCCGCCGCCGACAGGCTGCGGATCCGCTGTTTTACCGCGAGGAGCGACTGCGCCGTCATCGACAGGTCTGTCAGGCCGAAGCCGATCAGCAGCGGCGTGAACCAGGGATCTCCCGCGATCTCGCCGCAGATGTTGACGGGGATTCCGGCACGCCGTGCGGCTGCCGTGGTGAACTGGATGAGCCGGAGCACAGCCGGATTGAGGGGGTCGTAAAGGTCCGCCACCTGCTCGTTTGCCCGGTCGATGGCCAGCGCGTACATGGTCAGGTCGTTGGTGCCGATGGAGAAGAAGTCGGCGTCCTGCGCCAGCGAGTCCGCGGCGAGCGCCGCTGCCGGCACCTCGATCATGGCGCCGAGCGGGGGCAGGGGGTCGGGTACCGCGATTCCCCGCTGGCGCAGGCCGGCCGCCACGTCGACGAGGATTGCCCGCACCTGGCGCATCTCGCGGCCGGTGGTGATCATCGGCAGAAGGATGCGCACGGGCCCGTGCACCGCGGCGCGAAGGATCGCCGCCAGCTGCATGCGGAGCAGATCGGGGGCGCGCAGCGACAGCCGCACCGCCCGCAGGCCGAGGGCAGGGTTCGGGCAATGGCCGAGATAGTCGGCAAGCGCGGGCAGCGCCTTCTCCCCACCCACGTCGAGCGTGCGGATCGTCACCGGGTGCCCGTCCATGCGGCGTACGATGTCGCCCAGAAGCTCCGCCTGTTCCTCCTCGTCCGGCATGGTGTCGCGGTTGAGAAAGACGAACTCGGAGCGGACCAGGCCGATGCCCGCCGCCCCATTGGCGCGGGCCGCCGCGACCTCGCCCGGCAGCTCGATGTTCGCCGTCAGGCCGATCGCGACGCCGTCCGCGGTGACCGCCGGCTCCGAGGCGAGATCGCGCAACCGCCGGTCGCGGTCGCGCGCCTCGGCCCGGCGCCGTTCGACCGAGGCGCGGGTCGCTGGATCGGGGTCGATCACGACCATTCCGGTCCCGTCGATCACCACTTCGTCGCCGGTACGCACCTCGTCGAGCAGGGAATCGATGCCAAGCACGGCGGGAATGCCAAGGGCGCGCGCCATGATCGCGGTGTGCCCTTGCGCCCCGCCCATCTCGGCGGCGAATCCCGCGATGCGGGCGGGGTCCATCATCGCCGTGTCGGCGGGCGTGATCTCGCGGGCGATCAGGATCGTGCCTGGCGGCAGTTCCGAAAGATCGCCGCCCGCATGTGCGCAGAGGAGCGCAAGGACACGTTCGGCAGCCGCGCGGATATCGGAGATGCGGCTTGCCAGATAGGCGTCGTCCATGTCCGCGTAGGCGCGCGCGAACTCCTCCAGCGTGTCCTCCAGCGCGCTTTCCGCGTTCTGCCGGCCGTCCCGGATCCGGGTTTCGGCAGCCCGCATCAGGCGCGAGCCGGACACCATCGCGATCTGGACGTCGATGATCTGGGCCAGGTCCTCGACCGCGGGGCCGGCACGCGCCGTCAGGCGGTCGCGGATGTCTTCGAGCTCGGTCCGGGCCCGGCCGCAGGCCTGTGCGAGACGGGCCGCCTCCGCCTCGACCCCATCGTTCGGCAGCTGGTAGCGCGGCGCCTCGATCCGCCCGCGGCGCAGCACGTGCGCCCTGCCCGCGGCAATGCCGGGCGAGACACCGAGGCCGGCCAGCCGCCGCGTCGCGGAGCGGGGCTTGAGCGATGTCATGGGCACCTCCGCCTTGCGGGTCTCAGTCCTCGTCGAAACGGCCGTCGACAAGCGCGGCGATCGCGTCCAGCGCGTCCGCGGCTTCCGGTCCCTCCGCCTCGAGCCTGAGGACCGAGCCAGGACCCGCCGCGAGCATCATCAGGCCCATGATCGACGTGGCCGCGACATTCTGCCCGTCCTTGGCGACCGTCACCTGTGCGTCGTAGACCTCGGCGCACCGCACGAACTTCGCCGAGGCCCGCGCGTGCAGGCCCTTGACGTTGCGGATCGTCACCTCCCGGGCCAGCCGCTCTCCCCGCGCCGGCGACGCGGCCTCTCCGCTCATGAGGCGCCCTCGCCAGCCAGCACCTGCGAAGCGACCGAGATGTACTTGCGGCCGGCGTCGCGCGCCTGCTCGACGACCTCGGCGAGTTCTCCGCTTGCGCGCGTGCTGGCGAGCTTGATGAGCATCGGCAGGTTCACGCCGGCAATCACCTCTGTCTTGGGCCGCTTCATGACCGAGATAGAAAGGTTGGAGGGCGTGCCGCCGAACATGTCGGTCAGCAGGATCACGCCGTCGCCGCGGTCGGCCTCCTCGATGGCCTTCAGGATGTCGTTGCGGCGCTGCTCCATGTCGTCGTCCGGCCCGATGCAGACCGAGCCGACCTGCTGCTGCGGGCCAACGACATGCTCCATGGCAGAGACGAACTCGTCGGCGAGCCGCCCATGCGTCACGAGGACCAGTCCGATCATCGGCGCGGATCTCTCCCTAAACCCATCAAATACGTTTCGAATGCCACGTCCGGCACCGGCGCCCTGCGCGCGGCCGGGTCAGGCACTATGCCTTGAGGTACGACCGATGAAAACATCTTGTCTGCTGCCTCAGGGCAGTTCGCGGTGGCGCAGGACCACGGGCACGTCCGCCTCGCGCAGGTGGGCGGCCAGCCTCTCAGCCACGAAGACCGAGCGGTGCCGCCCACCGGTGCAGCCGATGGCCAGCGTGAGATAGCTCTTGCCCTCGGCACGGAAGCGGGGGACCAGCAGGTCGATCAGCCCGGTCAGCCGGCCGAAGAAGTCCGCGAACGCGGGGTCTGCCGAAACATGCGCCGCGACGCCCGCATCCAGGCCCGTCAGCGGGCGCAGGTGGGCCACCCAGTGCGGATTGTCGAGGAAGCGCACGTCGAACACCATGTCCGCCTCGCGCGGGAGGCCGCCCTTGTAGGAGAAGGACAGCAGCGAGACGAGAAGGCCGGTCGCGCCCGCGGTCTCGAACCGCTCGGCGATCTCGCGGCGCAGGTCGGTCAGCGAAAAGTCCGTCGTTTCCAGCACGAGATCGGCCTCGTCGCGCAAGGGCCCGATCAGCGCGCGCTCGCGGACGATGCCGTCGGGCACGGGCCGGTCGAGCGCAAGCGGATGGCGCCGCCGCGTTTCCGTGAAGCGGCGCGCCAGCACCTCGGCGTCGCAGTCCATGTAGAGCAGGGTCGGCGCGATGTCGGGCCGGGCCCGCAGGTCCTCGATCCAGGCGCGCACGGCCTGCGGGTCGAAGCCTTCGGTCCGCGCGTCGATTCCGACCGCGATCGGCCGCTGCGCGCCGCCTGAACCCGGCAGGAGCTGGCCCAGGAGGCGCACCGGCAGATTGTCGATGGCCTCGAACCCGATGTCCTCGAGCATTCGCAGCGCGGACGTCTTGCCCGCCCCCGATAGACCCGTCACGACGACGACGCGCAGGGTGTCCGCCACGCTCCCGCTTCCCTGTTCCTGCCGCTGCACCGGTTTGTCCATGGCCCGATCTCTAGCACGCCTCTCAGGTGCCGTCTTCATCGCCGAGCGCGCCAGCGACCCAGTGCCGCCCCGCGAGCGCGAGCCGGATGCGCGCCGCCGCGGAGGCCGCGGCGGGGTCGAGCGGGACGCAGGCGACCGGGCGGCCGAGGAGGGTCGCGCGCGCGGGCTCCGGCAGGCGGGCGATGC
This sequence comes from Alphaproteobacteria bacterium, assembly GCA_033844555.1. Lineage (GTDB taxonomy): Bacteria > Pseudomonadota > Alphaproteobacteria > Futianiales > Futianiaceae > Futiania. The sequence continues at coordinate 4,225 of JAJLJT010000269.1, forward strand.
CGGCGACAGGTGCGAGATCGGCCAACAGCGCCACGGGCGCCTCTTCCAGGAACGGCAGGCGCACGATCCCGAGGCCGCGCACCTCCAGCATGCCCTCGAGCGCGGGCGGCGGGCTCGCGTGCACCGCGCCGCCGCGGACCGCGAGGCACACCCGGTCGTCGGCCACCAGGACCGCCCCCCGGTCGATCAGGCGCAGGGCAAGGTCGGACTTGCCCGCGCCGGATGCGCCGCGCAACAGGACGCCGCGTCCGTCGATCGCGACGCAGGTCGCATGGACCGTTTCGGCGCGCCCGCTCACAACGGCAACTCCACGATGAAGCGCGCGCCCGTGACCGCGCCGTCGGCGTCGGTGGCGTTCTCGGCCCAGATGCGGCCGCCGTGCGCCTCGACGATCTGCCGCGAGATGGAGAGGCCGAGACCGGAATGCGTGCCGAACGCTTCCGTTTCCGGACGCTCCGTGTAGAAGCGGCGGAAGATCAGTTCCTGCGTGTCGGGCGGCAGTCCGGGCCCCTCGTCCTCGATGCTGATGCGAACCGTGCCGCCCGCGGCGGACGCGGCGAGGCGGATCTCGCTGCCCGGCGGGGCGAAGGAGATGGCGTTGTCGACGATGTTGCGCACCACCTGGCCCAGGCGGCTCTCGAGCCCGCTGACGATCAGCGGATCCTGGCCGATATCGAGTTCGAAACGCACCTGCTCCGGCGCGATCCGGTCCCGGTAGATCGCGACGATGGCCTCCAGCATCCGCGCAACATCGACGGGCGCGCGGGCGTCGCGGACAAGTTCGGCGTCGAGGCGCGAGGCGTTGGAGATGTCGCTGATCAGCCGGTCGAGACGCTTCACGTCGGACTGCACGACTTCCACGAGGCGGGCGAGCTTTTCCGGGTCCTTGGTGCGGTCGAGCGACTCCACCGCGCTCTTCAGCGATGTGAGCGGATTCTTGATCTCGTGCGCGACGTCGGCGGCGAAGCTCTCGATTGCGTCGATGCGGGCGTAAAGCGCGTCGAGCATGCGCTGCAGCGCCGCCGACAGGTCGCCGATCTCGTCGCGCCGGCGTCCGAGGTCCGGGATCTGCGCGCGATCGGCGCCGCCCGAGCCGACCTGGCCGTAACGCACCGCATCGGCTGCCCGCGACAGCCGCGCGATGGGCCGCCCGATGCCGCGCGCCAGCACGAAGGACAGCAGCACCATCACCGCGGTCGCAAGCAGGAAGACCCGCACGATGGCGAACCGCTCCGCCCGCACGATGGCGTCGATCTGGCCCCCCTCGGTCGAGAGCAGCAGCGCGCCCATCACCACCTTGAAGCGCTGGACCGGCACGGCCACCGAGACGACAAGCTCGCCCTGGCTGTTCTCGCGCACCGCGCTGGCCCGCAGGCCGCGCAAGGCGTCCTCCACCTCCTGCAGGTCGGCGGCGGTCACGTCCGTGCCTTCGCGATAGACGGGCAGCGCCGGACCGGGGATCAGCGTCACCAGCCACTCGTAGACGCGGTCGGCGGCCTTGACCGGGTCGAAACCCTCGTCCGGCGGCGGCAGTGCATAGGTGCGGACCTGCGCGTTGGTGAATTCGGCGGTGTCTTCCACCACGTCCCCGCGCGCCGAGAACAGCCGCGCGCGCGTCCGCGTCGGCACGACGAGGCGGCGCAGGATGTCCTGCGCGTCGCCGGGCCGCACGGTGGTGTCTTCCGGTCCGTAGTCGCCCGCCTCGGTGATCGCGGCGGCAATGATCTCGCCTTCCGTGATCAGCGCCTGGATCTGCACGTCGATCAGGCCGGAGCGCAGCTGGTTCACATAGAGCACGCCCGCGCACAGCAGCACGAGACCGAACAGGTTGACCGCCAGGATACGCATTGTCAGCGGCGAGAAGGCGCGCCGCCGTCCTGCCGCCTGGCGGTCCGCTTGCGGGCGGGCGCGCCGGAGGAGGCCCATCAGCTTTCCGAGAACTTGTAGCCGACGCCGTACAGCGTCTCGATGGCGGAGAAATCGGGGTCGACCGCGCGGAACTTCTTGCGCAGCCGCTTGATGTGGCTGTCGATCGTGCGGTCGTCGACATAGACCTGGTCGTCGTAGGCGGCGTCCATCAGCTGGTCGCGGCTCTTCACGAAGCCCGGCCGCACGGCGAGCGCCTGCAGGATCAGGAACTCCGTGACGGTCAGCGTGACGTCCTTGCCGTCCCAGGTGCAGGCGTGCTGCAGCGGGTCGAGCACCAGGCGTCCGCGCACCAGGACCTTGTCGCCTTCGCCGCGTTCGGCGCCCTGCGCGCCCTCCGCCCGGCGCAGCACGGCGCGGATCCGCTCCACCAGCAGGCGCTGCGAGAAGGGCTTGCGGATGTAGTCGTCCGCCCCCATGCGCAGGCCCAGCACCTCGTCGATCTCCTCGTCCTTGGAGGTGAGGAAGATCACCGGCAGGTCGGTCTTCTGGCGGATCCGCCGCAACACCTCCATCCCGTCCATCCGCGGCATCTTGATGTCGAGGACGACGAGATCCGGCGGGCGCTGCGAGATGGCGGCGAGCGCCTGCGTCCCGTCGGTGTAGGTGCGCACGTGGAAGCCCTCCGCCTCCAGCGCGATGGAGACGGATGTCAGGATGTTGCGGTCGTCGTCGACCAGCGCCACGGTGGACATCTTGTCCTCTTCCCTCCCGTCCTCGGTTCGGCCACACTCTATGCACGCCAGCGCATGCAGGCCAAGAAAACGCACCGCGAAATCGCGCGTCGCCGGGGCGGCCCCGCAATCCGCATGACACGATTGCGCCCGCCTAGGGGCGAAATGCGGCGAAAGCGGGGTTGTCTTGGCCTCCATCTTGCGTGAGAAGAAGGCGACCCGCCCGACCTGTCCCGTGCTGGAGCGACCGGGCGCACGAACCGTGTTCAATGGAGACAATCGTGAAACAGACCGGGCCAAAGATCAGCAAGAACGGACTCGACACGCTGGGAGTCACCGACCTCGCCGCCCTCCACTGGAACTGGCGCGAGGAAGCCCTGTTCGAGGAAGCCGTGCGCCGGGGCGAGGGTGAGATCGCGCGCGGCGGGCCCCTGGTGGTCCGGACCGGCCAGCACACCGGACGGTCGGCCCAGGACAAGTTCACGGTTCGCGACGAGCTGACCGAAGGCGCCGTCTGGTGGGACAACAACAAGTCGATGACGCCGGCGCATTTCGAGGCGCTGTGGGCCGACTTCAAGGCGCACATGAAGGGCAAGGAGCTTTTCGTGCAGGACCTCCACGGCGGGGCCGACCCGGTGCACCGCCTTCCCGTGCGCGCCGTGACCGAGCTGTGCTGGCACTCGCTGTTCATCCGCCACCTGCTGCGCCGGCCGGAGCTGGACGAACTGGAAGACTTCGCGCCGCAGTTCACGATCATCAACCTGCCGTCGTTCCGCGCGGACCCGGCGCGCCACGGCTGCCGTTCGGAAACGGTGATCGCGGTCAATTTCGCCAAGCGTCTCGTGCTGATCGGCGGGACGTCCTATGCGGGCGAGACGAAGAAGTCGGTGTTCACGATCCTCAACTACCTGCTGCCCGAAAAGAACGTCATGCCGATGCATTGCTCGGTCAACGTGGGCGAGGACGACGACGCGGCGGTCTTCTTCGGCCTGTCGGGCACCGGCAAGACGACGCTGTCGGCCGATCCCAACCGCACGCTCGTGGGCGACGACGAGCATGGCTGGTCGGAGTCGGGCCTCTTCAACTTCGAGGGCGGCTGCTACGCCAAGATGATCAAGCTCTCGGCGGAGGCCGAGCCGGAGATCTTCGCCGCGGTGAACCGCTTCGGCGCGGTGCTCGAGAACGTGGTGATGGACCCGGAAACGCGCGTCCTCGACTTCGACGACGGCAGCCTGGCGGAGAACTCCCGCGGGGCCTATCCGCTCGACTTCATCCCGAACGCCAGCGTGACGGGACGGGCGGGGCAGCCGAAGAACATCATCATGCTGACGGCGGACGCCTTCGGCGTGATGCCGCCCATCGCCAAGCTGACGCCGGCGCAGGCGATGTACCACTTCCTGTCGGGCTACACGGCGAAGGTCGCCGGCACCGAGAAGGGCGTGACGGAGCCGACGGCGACGTTCTCGACCTGCTTCGGCGCGCCCTTCATGCCGCGCCATCCGTCGGTCTATGGCAATCTGCTGCGCGACCTGATCGCCGCGCACGACGTCGACTGCTGGCTCGTGAACACGGGCTGGACGGGCGGCGCCTATGGCGAGGGCCACCGCATGCCGATCCGCGAGACGCGTGCCCTGCTGTCGGCCGCGCTCGACGGCTCGCTCGCGAAGGTGGAGTTCCGCACCGACGAGAACTTCGGCTTCCAGGTGCCGGTGGCGGTGCCGGGCGTCGTCTCCCAGATCCTCGATCCGCGTTCGACCTGGTCGGACGCCGAGGCCTATGACGCGCAGGCGAAGAAGCTCGTGAACATGTTCATCGAGAACTTCGCGAAGTTCGAAAGCCACGTCTCCGACGACGTGCGCAAGGCGGCCCCGACGGCGGCCTGACGGTTCTCGAACCGGATGCAAGACGCGAAGGGCGGCGCCTGCGCAGGCGCCGCCCTTTCGCTTGTGGGGCGCTGTCCGGGCCGTCTGCCTAGTGCGCGGCGTCCCAGTTCGCACCGCGGCCCGTCTCGACGGTGAGCGGCACCGAAAGCTGCCGGGCGGGCAGGGTCGCGCCCTCCATCACGCGCTTGACGAGGGCGGCGGTCTTGTCCGCCTCGTCCTCCGGCACCTCGAAGATCAGCTCGTCGTGCACCTGCAGCAGCATGCGGGCCTTGAGCCTGGCCGCCGCAAGCTCCCCCGGCAGGCGGATCATGGCGCGCCGGATGATGTCTGCCGCCGCCCCCTGGATCGGCGCGTTGATCGCCGCCCGCTCGGCGAAGGCGCGGGCCGAGGGCTGCTTCTGGTCGATGCCGCGCACATGGATGCGCCGCCCGAAGATCGTCTCGACATAGCCGTGCTCGCGCGCGAAGGCCTTGGTCTCGTCCATGTAGGTGCGGATGCCGGGGAAGCGCTCGAAATAGCGGGCGATGTAGGTGCGCGCCTCCTCCTGCGGGATGTGAAGCTGGTTGGCGAGGCCGAAGGCGGAAATGCCGTAGATGATGCCGAAGTTGATCGCCTTCGCCCGCCGGCGGACGGAAGGGTCCATCCCTTCGACCGGCACGCCGAACATTTCGCTCGCGGTCAGCGCGTGGATGTCGAGTCCGTCGGCGAACGCCGTCTTGAGCTGCGGAATGTCGGCGATGTGGGCGAGCAGGCGCAGCTCGATCTGCGAATAGTCGGCCGATATGAGCACATTGCCCGGTTCCGCGATGAAGGCGGTGCGGATTTCCCGGCCCATGTCGGTCCGGATCGGGATGTTCTGCAGGTTCGGCTCCGACGAGGCGAGCCGCCCGGTCGTCGTCGCGGCCAGCGAATAGGAGGTATGGACCCGCCCCGTCTCCTTGTTGATGTAGGTGGGCAGCGCGTCCGTGTAGGTCGATTTCAGCTTCGACACCTGGCGCCAGTCCAGCACGCGCGCGGGCAGGTCGTGGCCCTGGGCCGCCAGTTCCTCCAGCACGTCGGCGCCGGTCGCGGCCTGTCCGGTCGCGGTCTTCTTCGCCGAGGCGAGACCCATCTTGCCGAACAGGATCTCGCCCAGCTGCTTCGGCGAGCCGATGGTGAATCGCTCGCCCGCGAGGGTGAATATCTCCTCCTCGAGCCGCGCCATTTCCTTCGCGAAGTCGTTGGAGAGGCGGTTCAGCACCTTCACGTCGACCTTGACGCCCTCGCGCTCCATGCCCGCCAGCACGCGCGCCATGGGGCGTTCCAGCGTCTCGTAGACGGTGACCTTGCGTTCGGCCAGCAGGCGGGGTTTGAGCACGTTCCAAAGCCGCAGCGTGACGTCCGCATCCTCGGCGGCATAGCGCGTCGCGTCCGCGATGGGCACGAGGTCGAAGGTCTTGGCCGATTTCCCGCTGCCCGCGATCTCCTTGAACGGGATCGGCGCATGGTCGAGGTGCAGTTTCGACAGCTCGTCCATGCCATGACCGTGCGCGCCCGCCTCCAGCGTGTAGGAGATGAGCATCGTGTCGTCATAGGGCGCGACCTCCACCCCGTGCCGGGCGAGCACCAGCAGGTCGTATTTGATGTTCTGCCCGACCTTGAGCGTCGCAGGGTCGGCGAGCAGCGGCCGCAGCCGGTCGAGCACCTCGGCCCGGTCGAGCTGCTTCGGCGCGTCGCCGTTGCCGTCGAGGTCGAGGCCGTCGCCCGCGCGGTGCGCGAGCGGGATGTAGCAGGCCTGGTTCACGCCCGTGGCGAGCGACACGCCGACGAGATTGGCCGAGGCGGCGTCGAGCGAGTCCGTCTCCGTGTCGACCGCGATGACGCCCGCCGCGAAGCATCGTGCGATCCAGCGGTCGAGCGTTTCCATGTCCGTCACGGTCTCGTAGGCGGCGGTGTCGATGGGGGCGGTCTGCCCCCCGGCGGCCGCGCCGGGCGCTCCCGCCTCGACGGGCGGGGCCTCATCCACGGCGGCGTCCGGGTCGGCGGCAAACTCCGCCGTTGCCGCGATCTCACCCGCGTCGGCGTCGAGCTTGCCCGCGATGCGCTTCGTCAGCGTCGTGAACTCCATCGCCTTCAGGAAGCCGACGAGGGGGCCTGCCTCGGGATCGCGCACGGCGAAGTCCGAAAGCGGCTCCGGCACCTCGACGTCGTCCTTCAGCGTGACGAGCAGCTTGGAAACGCGCGCCTGGTCGGCGAAGGCGATCAGGTTCTCGCGGCGCTTGGGCTGCTTGATCTCTTCCGCTTTCTCCAGAAGCGTCTCGAGGTCGCCATAGGTGTCGAGAAGCTGGGCGGCGGTCTTCACCCCGATGCCGGGCACGCCGGGGACATTGTCCACCGAATCGCCCGCGAGCGCCTGCACGTCGATCACCTTGTCGGGGGTGACGCCGAACTTCTCCATCACTTCCTCGGGCCCGATGCGGCGCGCCTTCACGGGATCCATCAGCTCCACGCCCTC
>JAJLJT010000270.1:0-7207 GCA_033844555.1 Alphaproteobacteria bacterium
CGGCCGCTATTCGATGATCTGCATGAAGCCCGACCTGATCTGGCGCGCCTTCGGCAAGCGGTCGGAGATCAACCGCTCCGCCCGTTACGACCCGGACGCCTACGAGGCGTGCGAGAAGCCGCCGCTCGACGCCCTGCGCGACCTGATCGCGGAAACCCGGATCGAGGACATGCCGCCGGAACTGCCGCCGATGGCGGCGGGTCTTTTCGGCTATATGGGCTATGACACCGTGCGTCTCGTGGAGCGGCTTCCCGAACCGAATACCGACGTCCTCGGCGTGCCAGACGCGGTGCTCATGCGTCCGACCATCGTGGTGATCTTCGACAGCGTGAAGGACCTCGTGACGGTGGTCACGCCGGTCCGGCCGGAGCCGGGCGTGTCGGCGCGGGCGGCGCATGCGCGGGCGTGCGAGCGGCTGGCCGACGTGCTTGCGGATTTCGAGCGTGCGCTCCCCGCCACCGGCTACGACACGCGCGCGCTGGAGACGGCGATCCCGGCGCCGGTCTCCAACATGTCGAAGGAGGCCTATTTCGACATGGTGGAGCGGGCGAAGGAGTACATCCTGGCCGGCGACATCTTCCAGGTCGTGCTCAGCCAGCGCTTCGCCGTACCCTTCCCGCTGCCGCCGTTCGCGCTCTACCGTGCGCTGCGGCGGACGAACCCCTCCCCCTACATGTATTTCCTGGACTTCGACGGGTTCTCGGTCGTGGGCTCGAGCCCGGAGATCCTGGTGCGCGTGCGCGACGGCAAGGTCACGATCCGTCCCATTGCCGGAACCCGTCCGCGCGGCAAGGACGAGGCGGAGGACGCAGCACTCGAGGCCGATCTTCTCTCCGATCCCAAGGAACTGGCCGAGCACCTCATGCTGCTGGACCTCGGCCGCAACGACGTCGGGCGCGTCGCCGAGATCGGGTCGGTCGAGGTCACCGAGGAATTCGGGATCGAACGCTACAGCCACGTCATGCACATCGTCTCCAACGTGGACGGCAAGGTGCGCGGCGATGTCGATGCGCTCGACGCGTTGCAGGCCGGGCTTCCGGCAGGCACCATCTCGGGCGCGCCGAAGGTCCGCGCGATGGAGATCATCGACGAACTGGAACTGGAAAAGCGTGGCATCTATGGCGGCGGCATCGGCTATTTCGCCGCGAACGGCAGCATGGATACGTGCCTTGTCCTGCGCACGGCGGTCGTCAAGGACGGCACGATGTACGTGCAGGCGGGCGGCGGCGTCGTCGCCGACTCCACGCCCGAAGGCGAATACCAGGAGACCGTGAACAAGGCGAAGGCCGTGGTCCGCGCGGCGGAGGAAGCCGTGCGCTTTGCGGCATCGGGCGGGCGGCGGCAGTAGACCGCCGGTTTCCGCCCGACGGTCCGGCCCCCTGCCCTAGCCGCGCAACGACTTCACCACGGTCGTGACGGGCACCACCACGAAGCCGCGGTCCTCGATTGTCTTGAGCCACGGCTCCAGCATGTCCAGCGTCATCGGGCGCGGATGCCCGATTCCAACCGCGAAGCCGTATTTCTTTGCCTTGCGCTCCAGGATTTCCAGCTGCTCCTGGATCGAACCCTGCACGTCCTCGTAGTCGATGAACACATCGCGGTCGACGTTGGGAAGCTGCATCCGGCGGGCGAGCGGCCCGGCTACCGACTTGGCGCTGGTGCGGCTGTCGACGAACAGCAGGCCGCGCTGCGACAGCTCGTCCATGACCACTGTCATCGCGTCCTGATCCGCCGTCACCAGGCTGCCCATGTGGTTGTTCACGCCGACGATCCCGTCGATCCGGGCAAGGTGCCAGTCGAGGCGGGAGCGCAGCTCGTTGAGGCCGAGCCCCGCCAGAAGCGCGTTCGGCCCCGGATCCAGCGGAAGCACCGGTTCCATCGGAATATGCGCCATGATCTCGAAGCCCGCGGCCCGTGCCCGGTCGATCTGCACCTGCACGTTCTCGACATGCGGGAAGAAGGACAGCGTCAGCGGCTTGTCGAAGCTCAGGATGCGCTCGAACGAAGACATGCTGTTGCCCATGTCGTCGATGATGATCGCGATCATGGGGCGCCCGGCAATCGGCGGCGGAGGCACGGCATTGCGCCGCCACGCGGGCAACAGCGAGCTTGGCGCCACTTCACGCGGAACGCCGGGAAGCGCGGCCACCTGGCGTTCGGTGTCCGGCCTGGCCGCGTCGGGCGCCGTGGCGTCTGGCGATGGCGCGGAGGGTTCGGGAAGACCGAGCGTCTCGCGCTCCGGCATGCGGCCGATGCCGTCGATCCGGAAGTCGAAGGCCGGCGGCGTTCCTGGAAGCGCGGGCTGCGCCGCGTCCGGCGTCACCGGCGCGATCACCCTGGGCAGGACGGCGCTTTCGCCGCCCGCCCCGACGCTCGCGGCCGGTGGGGCGAAGTCCTGCATCGCGGCCTCCTCTCCCGCACCACGAACCAGATAGAGCCCCAGCACGATCACCGAGAGCAGGACGGCGACGCCGTAAAGACAGAGAAGATAGAGCGACGTGGCCTCGCGCGGCCCCTTCTTCAGATCCGCCGTACGGATTGAAGCCGCAGGCTCGCCCAGCGCAGTGACGGCATCCGCCAGCAGGGCTGTCCAGGACGCATCCGGCTTTCGGCCCGCCATGGCGGTGTTCAATCCCTGTCTCATTGCAACGCTACCCGGCATTTTCATGCAAACGCGACCTCTTCTATACAACTGCTGCGGCGGCGTCCCGCCGGGCGGCTTGACGCTCCGCGGCGGAGGGCCTTTAGTGCCCAACCGAACCCAGGGGGACAGGACCGTCGGCCCTGCGCCCGCCGAACGTGCGAGTAACCGCGATGATTCTGCTGATCGACAACTACGACAGCTTCACCTGGAATCTCGTCCATTATCTGGGCGAGCTTGGGGCGAAGGTGGAGGTGGTCCGCAACGACCAGATCACGCCGGCCGAAGCGATGGCGCGCAAGCCGGCCGCCATCGTGATTTCTCCCGGCCCTTGCGACCCGGACCGCGCGGGCATCTGCCTCGGCCTCATCGCCGCGGCATGGCGCGAGGTGCCGATCTTCGGCGTCTGCCTCGGCCACCAGGCCATTGCGCAATCCTTCGGCGCGCGGATCGTGCGTGCGCCCGTTCCCATGCATGGCAAGGTCAGCAAGATCACCCATGACGGTACCGGCGTCTTCGAAGGCTTGCCCAATCCGTTCCAGGCGACGCGCTATCACTCCCTCACCGTCGATCCGGAGAGCGTGCCGGACTGCCTGCGGGTGACGGCGCACAGCGAGGACGGGGTCATCATGGGTGTGTCGCATCGCGAGCGGCCCGTCCACGGGGTGCAGTTTCATCCTGAAAGCATTCGCACCAACCATGGCAGGGCCATGCTTAAGAACTTCCTAAGTCTCGCGGCGGTGATGGCATGACGGCCGCTCAGGAACGCAGTCTTCGGCCCCTCATCGCGCGGGTTGCAGACGGCACCGCCCTGACCGAGGAGGAGGCCGTGCAGGCCTTCGACATCATGATGTCCGGCGAGGCGACGCCGTCGCAGATCGGCGGCTTCCTGATGGCGCTCAGGGTGCGCGGCGAAACGGTCGAGGAGATCACCGGCGGCGCGCGCATCATGCGCTCCAAGGCGCTCGAGGTGGATGCGCCCGCCGATGCCGTCGACACGTGCGGAACGGGCGGCGATGCGTCCGGCACCTACAATGTCTCGACCGCAGTCGCCTTCGTCGTGGCGGCTTGCGGCGTGCCTGTCGCCAAGCACGGCAACCGGGCGCTGTCGTCGAAGTCCGGTTCCGCCGACGTGCTCTCCGCGCTGGGCGTGAACATCGAACTCGACGCCGGCCTCGTCTCGCGCGCGATCCGCGAGGCAGGCCTCGGCTTCATGATGGCGCCCCGCCACCATGGGGCGATGCGCCATGTCGGACCGACGCGGGTGGAGCTTGGCACCCGCACGATCTTCAACCTGCTGGGCCCGCTCTCGAACCCCGCCGGCGCACGCCGCCAGCTGATCGGCGTCTTCTCCGACCGCTGGGTCGTGCCGATGGCGGAGGTTCTGGGCAAGCTTGGGGCCGAACGCGCCTGGGTCGTGCACGGGAGCGACGGCCTCGACGAGCTGACGACGACGGGGCCGAGCGTGGTCGCCGAATGGAGCGGGAGCGAGGTGCGCACTTTCGAGGTCACGCCGGAGGACGCAGGCCTGTCCCGCGCCGCGGCTGCCGACCTGCGCGGCGGCGATGCGGAAGTCAACGCCAGGGCGCTGAAGGCCGTGCTCGACGGTGCGAAGGACGCCTACCGCGACATCGTGCTGCTCAATGCCGCGGCCACGCTGATCGTCGCGGACAAGGCGGCCGACCTGAAGACCGGCGCGGCAATGGCGGCCGATGCCGTCGACAGCGGCAAGGCGCGGGCCGTGCTCGACCGCCTCGTCGCGGTGACCAACTCCTGACGCGGCGGACAGACCCATGAGCGACATTCTCGACCGGATCCGCGACTACAAGCTCGAGGAGGTGGCCGCCCGCAAGGCCGCGCGCCCGCTTTCGAGCGTCGAGCGCGACGCCCGCGCCGCACCGCCCGTGCGGGGCTTTCACCCCGCGCTCCTGCGCGCACAGGAGGAAGAGCGTTACGGCCTGATCGCCGAGATCAAGAAGGCGAGCCCCTCCAAGGGCCTGATCCGCGCCGATTTCGACCCGCCCGCACTCGCGCGTGCCTATACGGACGGTGGCGCGTCCTGCCTCTCGGTGCTGACCGACACGCCCTCCTTCCAGGGCGAGGACAGCTACCTGACGGCGGCGCGGGAGGCGACCCACCTGCCCGTGCTGCGCAAGGAATTCCTGTTCGACACCTACCAGGTCCCGGAAAGCCGGGCGCTGGGCGCCGATTGCGTCCTGCTCATCATGGCCGCGCTCGAGGACGGGCAGGCAGCCGAGCTTGAGGCCGCGGCCCTCGACTGGGGCATGGACGTGCTGGTCGAGGTGCATGACGGGGCCGAACTGGACCGCGCGCTGAAGCTGCGCTCCCCCCTCATCGGCATCAACAACCGCAACCTGCGGACCTTCGAGACATCCCTCGCGGTGACGGAGACGCTGGCGCCCCGCGTGCCCGCCGGCCGGCACGTGGTGGGCGAAAGCGGGCTCTTCACACCCGCCGACCTCGCCCGCCTCGCGCGTGTCGGCGTCAACAGCTTCCTGATCGGCGAGAGCCTGATGCGCCAGGCAGACGTGACAGCGGCAACGCGCGCCATCCTCGCGCGGGAGACGGTGGCATGAGCATACAAGCGCCCGGCGGGCGGCTCACCCACTTCGATGCGGACGGCAAGGCCGCCATGGTCGACGTCGGCGGCAAGGAGGTGACCTCGCGCTCCGCGGTCGCAAAGGCGCGCGTGCTGATGGCGCCGGAAACGCTCGCCCGCGTCATGGAGGGCACCGCGGCCAAGGGCGACGTGCTGGGCGTTGCGCGGCTCGCGGGCATCATGGCGGCGAAGAAGACTTCCGACCTGATCCCGCTCTGTCATCCGCTGGCGCTGAGCAAGGTGGCTGTCGACCTCGTTCCGGTGCCCGCCGAAAATGCCGTCGAGATCACGGCGAGCGCGAAGGTCGAGGGGCGGACGGGCGTGGAGATGGAGGCGCTGACCGCGGCCTCCGTCGCGAGCCTCACCGTCTACGACATGCTGAAGGCCGTCGACCGTGCCATGCGCATCACCGATGTGCGGCTCGTCGAGAAGACGGGCGGCAAGTCCGGCGACTACCGGGCGGAGTGAGCGGGACGGCAATGAACGGCAAGGCACCCTCCCCGCTTCTCCCCGTCGCCGAGGCGCGCGCGCGTCTCTTCGCCGCGCTGACGCCGACCGGGACCGAATGGGTGCCGTTCTCGGAGGCCGACGGGCGCGTGCTGGCCGCCGACATCCTCGCCAACCGCACGCAACCCCCGTTCGATGCATCGGCGATGGACGGCTATGCCGTACGGGCGGAGGATCTCGCCGACCACTCGGCGCGGCTCGAGGTGATCGGGGAGTCCGTCGCAGGCCAGCGCTTCTCCGAGGCGCTGCGGCCCGGAACGGCCGTGCGCATCTTCACCGGCGCGCCCATGCCGGAGGGGGCGGACGCCATCGTCCTGCAAGAGGATGTCGACCGTGCCGGCGATGTCATCGCGGCCCGCGAGGCACCCGCACCCGGACGCTGGATCCGGCCGGCCGGCCTCGATTTCAAGACCGGGGAAACGGTGCTGCGCGCGGGCACGCGGCTCGGCGCGGCTGACGTCGCGCTGCTTGCCTCCGTCGAGGCGCTGAGCGTGCCGGTGCGCCGCCGGCCCGTCGTCGCGATCCTCGCGACCGGCGACGAACTCGTGCGGCCCGGTTCCCCGCGTGGGCCAGACCAGATCGTCGCCTCGAACACCTATGGCCTTGCCGCGCAGGTGCGTGCGGCCGGCGGCATCGCGCGCGATCTCGGTATCGCCGGCGACACGGAGGAGGCGCTGCGCGCCGCCATCGCCGACGGGGCTGGCGCCGACATGCTTGTGACCCTCGGCGGGGCATCTGTCGGCGACCGCGATCTCGTGGGACCTGTCCTGCGCGGGCTCGGCATGACGCTCGACTTCTGGAAGATCGCCATGCGCCCCGGAAAGCCCCTGATGTTCGGGATGCTCGGCGCGATGCCCGTGCTCGGCTTGCCGGGAAACCCGGTGTCCTCTCTCGTCTGCGGCGCGCTGTTCGCCGGACCGGCCATCCGCCGCCTGGCGGGTGAACCGGCGTCCGCCCCCGCGGTCCTGAAGGCGCGGCTCGGGTGCGACCTGCGCGAGAACGACCGGCGCGAAGATTATTTGCGGGCCTCGCTCTCACGCGATGACGACGGGACGCTTGTCGCGACGCCGTTCGCGCGCCAGGACAGCTCCATGCTGGCCCTGCTGTCGCGCGCGGACGCCCTGGTTGTGCGCCCGCCTCATGCACCGCCGGCGCACGAAGGCGACAGCGCTGACATCCTGCTCCTGCGCGCGCTCTGAACGCGAATGTTCTCGTTGCGCTTGACGAATCGTTGCGAACCAAACTAGAACATAAGCGCAACGGGACGCTTTGCGGCCCACATAGGAATGCTGGGCGAAAGTTCGGGGGACACCATGCTCACACGCAAGCAGCACGAGCTTCTGCTCTTCATTCACCAGCGTCTCAAGGACGGTGGCGTCTCCCCCTCCTTCGACGAGATGAAGGACGCCCTGTCCCTCAAGTCCAAGTCGGGCATTCAC